>CAUZVF010000071.1:0-11117 GCA_963582955.1 Planctomycetota bacterium | reverse complement strand
TTCCGTCGATCGCCAATTATCGGCGTTCTCCGGGTAAGCAGTGGGTCATCTCGGTTAGCGGCGGCGTCGAGATCCGGCCGCGCGAACTTGCAGGCCGAAAGTTTCGCAAGGAATCCAACAACTCGGCACTGCGGCAAACTCAAGAGAAGATTCGAACAACTTCACAAACCGCAAACTGGTGGTGGGACTGATTCCGGCCAACCCGCGACAAGTACCGTGTGAGCAGTGAGCTGATGGATGTCGCAGGAGTCGCAAGACTCTTGGCCCGAAGTCTTGCGAATTCTGCGACCCATCAAAAAAACGCCGCAGCATTCCAGCTGCGACGTTTGACCCGATTCGACCGCGGTGCTTCGCCCCTACGCGGCTTTGCGGTCGAACTGAAGAATCTTGGCTTCCGGTTGCTCGACGCATGCTTCCAGGAAAGTTTCGAAGACTTGCATGTCTAACGCCGAAGCGGTTTCGTTTTCGGGATGCCATTGCATGCCCAGGCAGAACCAGTTCTCGTCAATCGATTCATAGGCCTCGACAACTCCGTCTGGCGCGAATGCGGACGCGCGGAAAATGTCGGCGACGTGGTCGACGGCCATGTGATGCTGGCTGTTGACTCGGATTTCACCCGGCCCGTAAATTTGGTCGGTGCGCGTGCCGGGCACGATCTCGATGATGTGCCGCAGGTTTGTTTCGACGGGATCACGATGCAGCAGCGGCTTCTGCAATTCCTCGTCGATATTCTGAATCAACGTTCCACCGCACACGACGTTGAGCGTCTGCATGCCCGCTCCGATTGCCAAGATCGGCAGACGCATCTCGATGGCCAAATTGCAGAGCCGGCGGTCAAAGTCCTCGCGTCGCGTCGGCATCGGTTTCGATGCGGGGTGTTTTTCCATGCCCAGACGGATCGGATCGAGGTCCAGGCTGCAGCCGCACAAAACCAGTCCATCCAATGTTTGCAGGAGCTGTTTCAGATCGTCGTCGTCAGCCAACGGTGGAATCAAAATGGGCACTCCGCCCGGCTTCGCGGCCGTGATCGAATCGTAATAGCCCGTGTTATACCAGCTCAGCGGGAATGTCTCTTTTCGCTCGGGACGAAACTCTCCGTTGATACCAATGACAGGTTTTGTGTTCATGTCGGTTCCTTCCTTTTGAACTTTGCTCGCAATCCATGCGATCAACAAGTGACACGCGGTCCCCCCGCGCAAAGGTCGGCTTCCGTGACGGAAACTTGGGAATGACGGTCGCGCAAGCGACGTGAAAGCGGCAGACAAACTGCACAGCCAGTGATAGCGTGAGTGATGAGTCCATTCATCCAATCTCGTTATCGGTTCGTCGATCCGCGTCTTTCCGGTTTCCATACCTCGGACGGCAGCCGATTGATGAGCGGCGATCCTATGTTGTGCGAATCGCGTTTGTAAAGTTAATCGAAGATTTTGGGGACAGCAGCAAGTTTACCACAACATGTTGTGTTAAGCGTTCAGCTCTCAGCGGTCAGCATTCAGCTTGGCAAGACGATTTTTGACCATTGGAAGGCCTTTTCCGAAAGCTGACCGCTGACCGCTGAAAGCTGACAACTTCACGCGTCAATCGGATCCGGCTGAACTTCAGACGAAATCGCTTGCGTCGCGGAAGGCGTTTCCGCCTCTTTTGATTCCGTGACTTTCGGCAGGAATGTCGCTCCGATCGCTGCCACGGCAAGACACGGAACAAATCCCCACAAAGCCTGTTGTGGGATGCCCGAATTGCGGAAAAATAACGTGATCGGTGCCTGAATCAAGCCGCCCAATCCCCATGCCAAACCCATCGTGATTGCCGATGCCACGCCCGCTCCCTTCGGAAACAACTGTTGCGCATAGGAAACCATTGCGGGAGTTGTTCCCCACAACGCCAGCCCCGTAGGAACCAGCAATGTCACGAATAACCAGAACGGGCAGCCTTGCCAACCCAAGACGATCAGCAACGGAATGCCGGCAATTGGGCACGCAACCATGAAGCCGCGTTCCCAACCCGGCCGAAACTTCAGCGCCATCCAGAACATGCCAACGCTCGCCGAAGCCAGAAACAATGATTGAGCGAATCCGGTAAAAAGACTGTCGTAACCGTGCTGGTCCATTACGAATGACACGACTTTGTCCATAGCCATGTTGGGGACGAGCCGGAACGAGCAGATCAAGAACAGTGCGATCGCCCATACGACGCGGCCTTCGAACATTTCGGCAAATTTTGCGTCGTGCCTCTTCGCTGGTGGATTGCGGAAAATGTCGGCTCGCAAAACTCCCCAGCAAAGTACAGGGATCAACAGGATGATCGGCGGCAGCACGTACAGCAGCCCGGTGAGTCCAAATTGGCTCACGACGGCACCGCTGAGGATTGGTCCCAGCGCCAACCCGCACGAGCCTCCCAGCATGAAGACCGAAAGTGACCGCGCTCGATGTTCGGGAAACATCTGTCCGGCCGCCACCGCCGCTTCTGGATGAAACGCGCCGACTCCGATGCCTCCGACCGTCAACAAAACACACAACACGATTCGGTTGGGTGCCGTGCCGATCATTGTCAGACAAATTGCGGCCGTCAACGGGCCGATCAACAGCAGCCACGGAACCGAACGCCGGTCGCGAAGATAGCCAAAGAATCCCTGGCTGACGGAAGTCGGCAGCGACTGCACGATGAATACGACCGACAATGCCACGATTCCCAGATTGAAAGTCGATTCCAATTCGGGCCACACGGGAGCCACCAACAAAGCGCAGGTATCGACCAGAGTGTGCAGCAATGCCAGACAAATCAGCGGCAACAGTTTTGACATCGTGAAGTCGACTGGGTAAGCGTAAGCGCCAGGGTCGCTGATTTCAGTTCGGATATCCGACCTCGGTGTCGATCGGATAGATCGGACGGCGCACATGTTGATAATCGTAGTTCGCAAAATCAGGCCGATGAATTCCGGGCGTATCGGCGTCGAAGATGTGCGAGGCCAACGGCCCGACATCGGCTCGAAAATGCACAGCACTTTTCACGACAAGCAGCCGTCGCGTGTTGGGATTGATACCCGCGATTCTCAGCATTTCGGTATCGAGCAATTGCCGGCGACGTTCGGAAACCACAACTTCAATCCCGCCAATTTGCAAAGTCGCGGTGCGGCCGAGATTGCCGGCCAGTCCTTGCATCATCGGCCCGCCGTGAACGAAATGCCCGTCGCTCAGGTTTTTGACGTACGCACGCGTTTCGACCGGACTGCCATGCTGGTCGTCGGTTTTTCCACCAATACGAGCATCGAATTCCAGGCCAACTCCGGCAGCATGAGCTTGCGCGGCAGTTTCCGGGTCGCACAGAATTCCGACAACTCCGCCCTGAAAGTCGGCGTCGATCAATGCTCGCAATGCGATCGTCCCGTCACACGGAGCACCGCCGCCCGGATTGTCCGATCCATCGGCAAAGATCACTAATCCCTCGGCATCCTCGTTTGCGAACTGTATCACTTCTTCGATTGTGGTCAGGTTGGGTTGCAGTTTGTCTCGCAGTTCCCACAGCCAACCGGCCAATTCGTCGGCCTTTGCACGTGCGAGTTCGGTGTCAGCGTCGACCGTGACGAACGCTGTGACACCGGCATCTTGAATGTCGGCAAATGGGAATCCCATCGAAACCGTCGCCGTCAGGATTCCGGCCTCGCGTTCCATTTCAAACACACGTTGCATCAAACTCTGCATTGGTTCTCGCAACGTACACTGCATGGGCGGCATCGTCAGCAGCGGCAGTTGCCGATACTCCTGAACCGGTTTGACCTCGCCACGAATCGTCCGAACCAGCAATTCAACCGCCTCGCGGCCACGCTCTCGCATGTCGACATGAGGATAAGTGTCGTAACCAATAATCACATCCGCTAATTCGGCCATTCGCGGAGTGATGTTGGCATGTAGATCGAGCGTCACGAAGACGGGCATTTCGGTGCCGACAAGTTCGCGTACCGCGGCAATGAAGGCTCCTTCGCCGTCTTCGTCACCTTCAACAACCATCGCTCCATGAAGATCGAGCAGCACTCCATCAATGGGAAGCGTCTGCTTCAGGCGTTCCAGAAACAATCCCAGCAAATGATCGAAGGCGGAACGTTCAACAAGTCCCGCTGGCTGAGCCCGAGTGCAAAGCAACGGAATCAACTCAATGCCCTCCGATTCCGCCGCGTCGATGTACCCTCCGTGAATTGTGCCTGTATTGCGAAATTGATCAAAGATCGCCGCACCACCCGCGAAATCGGGGCCGCAACCCGTGTCACGCTCGAAGTCAGCCAACGTCGTCGGCGTGCTGGCAAAAGTGTTAGTTTCGTGTTGAACGCCACCGCTTGCGATTCTCACGGAATTCCTCTCTGGGTTGACTCGCTTGGATTTCGGCCGGTTGGGTTGCAACCACGATTGCAGACAGACTAACACAGAGAGGTCGATGGCAACACGATGAGCAAAACACCGGCCGACAACAGTTTCGATTTTGCATATTTGGTTTGTGTGAGTTTTTCGACGAGGACCAGTAGGCGTATCCGCGATGCCGACTCCGCAATTTGAATTTGACGCTGATGATGAAGGCCAGACTACTCAACTCGGGAGTCTCCTTGCAAAGGCATTAGTGCCCGGTTCGATCGTCGCGTTGATCGGACAATTGGGCGCTGGCAAGACAAGACTCGTTCAAGCGATCGCCGAGGCACTCGGAGCTGATCGGCGAACCGTCAACAGTCCCACGTTTGTCCTGATGCAACAGTACGACGGTCGGATTCCGGTTTATCATTTCGACACCTATCGTCTGCGCGATTCGGACGATTTTCTCGAACTCGGTGTCGAAGAACTTTTCGCCGCCGCCGATGGAATCTGCTTGATCGAGTGGGCCGACCGCGTTGCCGATGTCCTTCCGCAAGACCGGTTGACAATTCAGATTGAAGTCACCGCCCCCAACTCTCGCAAGTTTCGAATCGATGCTGGCGGAGAACAATCCGCGGCAATGCTCGATGCATTCAGAGAACTTGCCACGCTGTCGTGATCGCGGATTCCTCAGGCTAGCGGGACGCGTAAGCGTCCTGGCTGAGTCCATTCAGACTCCGAATCGCGGATCCACACATCGGAATACAACATCAAGCACTCTATTGCGCTGAAACGAAAACTGCGTTGCCCCAATTAGGGGCTTGCGCAACTAAAACAAAGCCGCTCGCCCTAGCCAGGAAGCTAACGCATCCCGCTAGCCTTGCGCGATTTCTGAGCCACCGGGATTCTCTTCGCGGCATTAGCGCGACGGAGTCAATGAACGGCATGTGCGTCGTCGGTTTCCGGTTCCTCGAAGTTGCAGCACTGGGCGCAACAACCGGATAATTGGACGGATCCGCACAGGAACATGATGCAGAACAACACCGTCACGTACACGGTTTTGCCGACAAAATTACTGATCTCGTGACCGAAGAAAAAATGCGAGTCAGGAGACGCCGAACCCCAAATCAAGACCATGACTAATCCAATCAAAACGACCGCGATACCGCCACCCTTCAGCATCACGTCACGTAACCGGACCCAATTGACGGCGAACAGCCAGAAGCAAATCCACGCGATCAGCGGCGTCCACGGTGCAATTTGCGCCACGAGCGCCGTCAAGAAGTTCCAAACCGACACAACCATTTCGATAAAACTTGACAGCACTTGTTCCATTGTTGTTCCGGCTCAGTTTCTAGGTTTCAAGATTGGTTGCCAGCAGTTTCTTTAACAGATATTCCGGCGGCATTCCAGTCAGCGAGGCTCTGATTCTCACGCGGTTTTGGTTAGAGTCATTCAATGCGTCATCCGCGCGATTTGCACGTATGTTTCAAGGACAAGAGTTGATCTTTTTGGTTGTGGCAAACCAGCCACGCTGGGCTTGCAGCCTGAAATTCGCGGAATTTACATTCGAACCGCCGAGGAAAATATGAACGATATGAAACCGACGGCAGGCTGGTCGCTTTCCGATCTGCACCATCTGGGACTGACCGTCGCCGATATTGAACGTTCGATCGAGTTTTACCGCGACTTGCTGGGAATGGAATTGATTCGCCGCCGTCCCAGTGTCACGGCCGATTATGTCGCCAAGCAAACCGGTTACAATGCCGTCGAACTGAATGTTGCGTCGTTTCGTCCGCATTCCAACAGCCGGCAGTCTCTGGAAGTCGTGCAATACATGACGAATTCCGGCGAACCGAGCGATCAAGCCACGAACCGGCCTGGCAATTCGCACTTATGCCTGCTCGTCGATAATCTGCGGGGCTGTTACGATGACCTTCTGGCGAAAGGTGTTTGTTTCAAGTCCGAACCGGTTGAAATCACGGCGGGACCGAACAAGGGTGGTTTAGTCGTGTATCTGTACGACCCAGACGGCTACACGTTGGAATTGTTCCAGCCGAACAACATTCCGAAATATGACGGAAAACGAGATGCCAAACAGCAGTTGTCAAAACCTGTTTGACTTGACGGGCAAAGTGGCGATCGTCACGGGTGGGGCGCGTGGGCTCGGTGAAGCGATCGCCAGGGCTCTGACGAATCACGGCGCGACAACAGTGATTTGCGATTTGAATCTCGACGAAGGCCACGAAACCGCCAATCGGATTGCGGCCGAACGCACTGGCAACAAGATTCAAGCATTCCATTGTGATATTCAGGATGATTCTCAAGTGCGGGCTTTTGTTGCCGACATCGTCGAACAACACGGAAGAATCGACGTATTGGTCAATAACGCGGGAGTGCATCGCCGGGTCGATCCAACGGATTTCTCGCGAGAAGACATTGACGCTATTTTCTCAGTCAACTTGATGGGCAGTTTTCAGATGGCCAGCGCCGTCGGCAAAGTGATGATCGGACAGAAATCGGGCAGCATCATCAATCTCTCGGCGTTGGGCGGCGGACTCGTCGGACTGGGCCGCGGCGGCTCGGCCTACGGGATGACGAAGGGCGGCATCGTGGCTCTGACTCGCGACCTCGCGGCGGAATGGGGAAAGCACTCGATCCGCGTCAACGCGCTCGCACCGGGTTGGATCAAGACCCCGATGACGATTGCTCTTCAACAAAACGGAGCACGCTCGGCCAAGGTCATGGAACGTGTTCCATTGCAGCGTTGGGGCGAAGCGATCGATGTTGCGGGGGCAGCCGTGTTTCTGGCAAGCGACGCGTCAACGTACGTAACCGGCCACACGATTCCGATCGATGGAGGCGCGGCCAATGTCATCGCCATCTCGGACGATTGAAGCGATTGTCGTCGTCGCTGTATGCTGTCGTCTGTGATTGAATCATTGGAATAACCATTCGTCAGGAATCAACCATGTTGCAAATTCGCGTTCGAGCATTGTTTGTGTGTGTCGTGTCGGGATTGGTGTTGAGCGCTGCTTCAGTTTCCGTCGCCGATCAAAAAGACGGTCGGTTGGACATCTACTTCATCGACGTCGAGGGTGGAGCGTGTACGTTGTTTGTCACTCCGTCAGGCGAGTCGTTGATGATCGATTCCGGCTATCCCGACAACAACGGACGCGACCGCGACCGCATCTTGAAAGTCGCTCGCGAAGTGGCCGGGCTGAAACACATCGACCACGCCGCTGTCACTCATTGGCACCGCGACCATTATGGAAATCACGCCGCTCTGAGCACTCAGATAAAGATCAAGAACTTCTGGGATCGCGGGATTCCCGACGCTCTGCGGGAAGACAAAGAATTCGAGGCCCGGATCGCCGACTATCGTTCGGCCTCGCAAAACAAGTCGAAGGCGCTAAAACCCGGAGACATGTTGCCGGTCAAGTCGGGCAAAACTCGGCTGTCGGTCAAAATCGTCACGGCCAGCCGAGAGGTGATTCCCAACACGGGTACGCCAAATCCGTTTGCCAATCTCCACAAGCCCAAACCCCGCGACGCCAGCGACAACGCTGCCAGCCTGAGCTTTCTAGTTCAATTCGGCAAATTCAAATTCTTGTGCTGCGGCGATCTGACGTGGAACGTCGAAGCAAAATTGGTGACGCCCAACAACCCCATCGGCCAAGTCGACATGTTCATGGTCACGCATCATGGATTGCCGTCGAGCAACAATCCGGCATTGGTCTTGGCCATCGACCCCATCGTCTGCGTGATGTGCAACGGCCCCACAAAAGGAGGCTCCGCCGAAACAATCGCGACGTTGCGACAGATCAAGTCGCTGAAACATCTTTACCAGCTACACCGCAACATTAACCTGAAACCTCAAGAGCAAACACCGCCGAACTTCATCGCGAATCAGGAAAAGACCGCGGATTGCAAAGGAGTCTACGTAAAAGCATCGGTCGCGACCGACGGTGGCAGCTATACCGTACAAATTGGCCAAGACGGCAAGCTCCGAGATTATAGGACTCGCTGATTCTAGTGCTTTGTCAATCATTAATGTTAGGATTAGCCGCGTGGCGCTAGCCCCGGTTTCCCGCAAGAACCGGACGCTAGTGCGTTGCGGCTGATTTATTCAACCCTAATTCTTAAGTTTGACGCAAAACTAGCAGTGGTTTCAAGGCCCTCGTTGCCGCATTCGGTGCGGCTGTGAGCTAGCGAATGGTGCGATCTGGTAAATCGATTGGCTTCCATTCCTTGGTTTCTTCGTCCTGGTAGGCCGGCATCAGGCTGGATTTTCCTGTTTTCGGATTGCGTGCCGGAGTCTCGTGCTGAGGTTGCAACGAGAAAACCTCGTTCGTCTCGAGGCAAATGTACGGAACGGTTGCCGCGGACGACTCATCGCCCGTCAATTCGGTATCCGAGCCTCCGCAACCACAAATCGATAGGACGATCGCGATCAACGCGTTAAGCATGATGTATTGCAAACGCATGGCGCGGGCCTCGTTTTATTCACTAATAGTGCCGGTTAACGCGAACAGACGAGAACTTCAGATCGTCCGATACGGTACAAGCAAACGTGGGTTGCGGCGGCGCTAGCGTTTTTCTCGCTTGTAAGTGAGGTCATTCGGTGTGTTGCCATCGTAGATGACGCCCAGTTTTCTTGCCTTCATTGTGCTCACGGCATTCGCCGGGACATAAGTTGGCAGATCGGACCACTTGCGGCTGACGGTCCGAACGTGTCCGTCGACAAAGGAGATATTCGCTCGGTTGTAATGCCGAAAATGGATGTTGGGATTATTGGAGCTGGGTGCATCGAGAAACCAGTTTTCTTCGACGTTGGCTTGGCCGAACGGCGACCACCAATTGACGACCGCGCTGTCAGCGAACAGCAGAGTATTCGTCATCTGCCGCACCGATCCAAGGCGATACATTCTCTCTGAGGCCGATGGCGGGAAAGTCGACCAATTGTAGGCGACCCCTGGGCCTAGGAATTTACCGTTGTATCCGAACGCACACGTAATGGTCTGGCCGAATTTTGGTTTCTTGACCGAGCTTACGCCAAATTCCGGACACTGATAGGCCGCTTGCCGCGCTTCCATGAACGGGGCGAGAAATCCACGTTCGAAGTGCAAATTGTTCGCGCTATCAACTTCGCCGAACCAGTAATTAATCGCCTCCGTCGGAAAGAAGATTCCCGACGTGATGTTGTTGATCTGAGCTGAACTGGGAATGCTGTACGGCATCAAGTATTCGCCATGAACGTCAGCATAGTTGTGCAGCGCCAGCGTCAATTGCTTCAGATTGCTGCTACAGGCCGACCGTCTTGCCGCGGCACGCGCCTGTTGAACGGCCGGCAATAACAGAGAAACCAGGATCGCCACGATGGCAATCACGACCAAGAGTTCGATGATCGTGAATCCGTGCCGGCGACACGACGACGTGCTGCGCCGCACAGAGAATGATGGTCGCCGCTGACGGTTAGAAAAGACACTTGTTTTCATTGAGAAATCCTCGTTCTCGACGATGCGCACGAATGACGTGCATATCACATTCCTTGATTCGAACGCGGAAACACCGAGCGATACGCATGCGTGGCGACGGCGGGAATTCGACGTCTGAAATTGTCACCGCCGAATTCTCGTCATCGGCCGAGACGGCTATCTCGGCCAAAACGATCACGGACAGTCACGGCGCATTGCGCAGCGGTACGTTCTTTTCCTCGAAAGAACCAATTGCGAAACCGACGTTGGGCAGGTCTTCTGGCTTCCGGTTCGAGCTACTCGCTGCGCCTTCCCACGGAGTTCTTCAATCGTCCGCAGTGGCAATTTGCAGTTTTCGTCACCGGTTACAGCGGCGGGACCGCAACGGATTCGCACCGTTTTCCCTATTCTTCCGCCGGAACGACAAGTCCCCGCGGACACCCAAGTCAATCGGCTCATACTAACGTCGGCAAACGTGCTGTCAATTCATCGTCGATCGGCCCGCGATGAACAGTCAACTCGCATCAATCACCGTGTCGGTTTTTCGATGGGAGGTGGATTCACAAGCCGCATTGGCGAGGCTCAGCGTCGCCGTTTGTTTCGGGAAAGCAATATCTCTTTCGCCGAGCGAAAGGCGACAAATCCAGCTTGGAAACTGCTTTTCGCCAAATAACGTCCAGGATTGACTGATGTCAAATGCGTATTGACCCTTAAAGTTGCTCGTCATACCATCCTCCGCTTTTGCAATGTTCCCAAGGAACCCACAATTCCGTTTTGAATCGTGTGTTCCCGCTACCATACGCGGCGGATTGCCAAGCAAACCGCCTTTAGTGGCTCCATGGGAGTTGTGTTGGGCATCGACGCCGCGAACATTGCGAAAGCTCCACATCCAGACACCACGTTCATGGGAAATATCTCGCGTGGTGGCTCGGCGGCATTCATGTCGAGACATAAGTCATTTCTGTTACTAATCTTAGCTACTGCGTTCCTGTTACGGTTCGTGGCTGCGATCGGTCTGGAACATTACCTGAAAAACACAGCCCACCGCCAGTTTCTGATCGCCGGTGATGCCTCCGGATACTGGGAACTTGGGAAACGGATCGCGGCTTTCCAGGAATACGCGGTGCACGAACCACCTCGACGAGTCATGCGGACGCCGGGCTTTCCGGCATTGTTGGCCGTTCCGATTGGTTTGGCTGGTGCAAGTACCTTCGCGGCACGCCTGGTGTTGGCCGTCGTTGGCACGGTCGCTTGCTGGCTCGTCTATCTACTGGCCACGCAGTTATTCGATGAAAACGTGGGGCTC
>CAUZVF010000070.1:0-11121 GCA_963582955.1 Planctomycetota bacterium | reverse complement strand
CACAACCAGCGACATCTGGTTCCGTCCGGTCGATTCAACGGTCGGGCCCGACGGAGCACTCTACGTGGCCGACTGGTACGACTACAGCATCTCGCATTCGTCACCCAAGAACCGCGGCAAATGGTATCAGCCCAGCCGTTTTGACGGACGTGTCTGGCGAGTGGCACCGAAGGACGTCAAACGAATGCGAACCGGGCAACTTGATCTGAGCAAGAAGTCCAACCGCGATTTGGTCGCCTTGCTTTCGCACTCGAACGACTGGTACGCGCGGCAAGCCCGCCGTCTATTCGCCGAACGACGCGACCAATCAGTCATTCCGGTTCTCATGGAAATGCTCGATACCGACGACCAACGGCTCGCGCTTCAGGCCTTGTGGTCGATCTACGTCAGCGGCGGATTTGACAACAAACTTGCTGTGGAAACACTCCGCAGCCCCCATGAATATGTCCGCGCCTGGACGATCCGATTACTCGGCGATTCGAAAGCCGTCACACACACGGTTCAAGCAAAACTTGTCGAGATGGCGAAATCCGATCCAAGTGTCATCGTCCGTAGTCAATTGGCGTGTACGGCCAAACGACTGCCGGCTGATTCGGCCATTCCGATCGTTGCCCAGTTAATCCGTCATGACGAGGATGTCGATGACGTTCACCTTCCGCTGCTGTTGTGGTGGGCGATCGAGGACAAAGCAATCTCCGAAACCGTGACCGTCTTGTCACTTGTGGAATCAGCCGAAGCCTGGCGGCTGCCGATGATGCGAAAGTTTATTGTCGAGCGGCTGGCGCGGCGATTTGCGGCTGCGGGGTCGGATCGGGGATACTCGGCCTGTGCCCGAATGCTGGCACTCGCACCGACTGACAGCGATGTCGATCGTGTCTTGTCGGGAATGGCCAAAGCTTTCTCCGGACGCAAACTCGATACCGTACCGACGGCGTTGGAATTGCCGTTTGCTCAACTCATGCTTGATCGAAATTCCGATCCCAACGTCATTCAGATTGGTTTACGGATGGGAAGCGCGCAGGCCTTGAACGAATCGCTCAAGCTGATTGCTGATGCAAAGGCGGCGACGGCCGATCGAATCACAATCGTGCAAGCCCTCGGCGAGACGCGACAGACGCGAGCCATCGACGACATCCTGCGTCTAATCGGCCGAAAAGAACCGTCGGCCGTGCAATTGTCGGTACTTTCGGCTCTTGGCTATTTCGACCACGAACGCATCGCCGACAGCGTGTTGGCAGCGTATCCGAATCTCGAAAATCGGGCACAATCACGGGCGATCGAATTATTGTGCAGCCGCCAGACTTGGGCCATTAAACTTTTGGGATCTGTCGAAAACAAGAAAATCGATTCGGCAATGGTTTCTCTCGTTCAGTTACGTCAACTCGTCGAACTCAACGACGAGCGGATCGACAGCCTCGTCGCAAAACACTGGGGCAAGATTCAACCAGCAACGCCGCATGAAAAACAAGGGCGAATCACGGCCATCAACCAAATGCTATCACGACGCAAAGGCAACACGGCGCATGGCATGCAGCTCTTCAAGAAAATCTGCGCGAACTGTCACAAGTTGCATGGAGAAGGCACGAAAATCGGCCCCGACCTGACTGGCGCCGAACGCAAGGATCGTCTGAAATTGCTGCGCAACCTGGTCGATCCCAGCGCCGTGATTCGACAGCAGTACATCTCACACGTTGCGGTCACTTCCGACGGCCGTGTGCTGACCGGCCTTCTTGCTGAGTCGACTGCCGAGATGATCACGCTGCTCGACGCAAAGAACAAACGAACGATTCTCAATCGAAACGACCTGGACGAGCTACGTGAGTCGCCCGTGTCATTGATGCCCGACAATCTGTTGAAGCCGTTGACCGATCAGCAAATCCGGGACCTCGTCGCGTACCTGCAATCGGCCAAGACAACAGCACGGAAGACAGCAAAACAATGAGAGTTCATTGTCCAGATGTGAGATGTAAGTACTGACCGATCAATTGCTGTCGTCAATCAGCCGAAACGCGCTAGCGTCCGGTTCTCCAATAAACCGTGGGCTGGCACCCAATGACACTCACTTTGCGATTGCGATCGTTGGATAGTCGCCTTTCGCTCCGCGAAAGTAGCTCCACTTTCGCGGAGCGAAAGGCGACAATCGGCCAATCCTGAACTAATCGCCGCGTAAATCGTCCAGGTCGATGCGCGTCAGGCCGACGTCTTCTTTATTGATTGAATAGGCGACGTGCAAACATCCCTTCCAAACGATTGCGTGCGGATATTGCCAACCATCGAGTTTTGATTTTCCCTGATATCGCATTTTCGTTGGCTCGCCGCGAACGATGAAGGCGAGATCGAATGTCTTGCCATCTTTGCTGATAGCGATCGTCAACAGACTACGATCAAATTGCTTCGGCAACGAGTTGTTGATGAGATAGATCGTACCGTCCGGCAATCGCCCCATGCAGAACCGAGCGGTTGTGTCTGGGAAATTCGTTTCGACGGGAGCCGTCCACTCGTCGCCGTGATCGGTGCTGGTGCTGGAAAACAGATGCCCGCTGTAATTGCGGAACGCCATGACAACGCGGCCGTCATCGCGTTGAAACCAGTTTGGCTCGGTGTATCCAAACACTTTCAGATCGCCCAACTTGATGCGAGCTTCCTTCCATCCGCTCAAACCGTCTGCCTGCTCGGTGTAGAGCAACCTCATCCGATTCGACTTGCGTTTTTCTCCAACGTGTTCTCCGCAAACCAACAGCCGGCCGTTTGCGAGGCGACGTGGTCCTTCGATGAAAAAGCCGTCGGTGATTCGTTGCGGTTCACTCCAGGATGTTCCGTCGAGCGACGTTCTTGCCGTCAGCGCCGTGTCCGGATGAAAGTTCGTGCCGCCCGTTGCTGTGTAGAAGGCAATGATTGTGCCGTCCGACACATGAAAACCGGCGGCAACACAGATTCCCTTTCCCTGTTTATGGTCCGTCAATTGAATCGGCTTGGTCCATTTCGCTCCGTCGGAACTGTTGCAGTACAGAATCCGCTGACCTGGAAAATCTTCGTTGACGAGCCCGTTCGACCACATCAAATACAATTTGTCACCGAACACCGCGAAATTGGGATGATGGCAAAACTTGTAGCCATTCGGCTCTGCACGATATAGCATCACATGTTTGCCGCGAATTCTCCGCAAGCCAAGGTTGTTTTTCGCGGAATTGAACAGACCACTCGCGGCGTGAAATGAGGGAACTTCTGGATCGGCCGCCAACATTGTCGATTGTCCAATCAAGAGAGTGACAAGGCCTATGGCGCGGATTTTCAGGCGATTCATAATTGCGTACCGATTTCTCAATGTCCTGCTAAAAGTGATTGCCACAAAAAATACGAAAAGCCACGAAAAAGGACAAGGATCTGAAGCAATGCTGCTGCGTACACTGTCGGTTGACCGTGTAAAGTCGCCGACGTTTTTTTTGTGTCTTTTTGTGCTTTTTGTGGCAATCTCAAAGAGACTTGCAGTTTGATTGACAATCCACAATCGTAATCCAAGGCTTTCAAAGATAATCGTCTCCCAGTCTTTAGCAAAGTAACGCCGCGCAATGAGGAATCAAAAGCTCGACCCGTCCGACATCGTCTTGGTGCTGCTGATCGCTGTTTGTGTCGCCCGAAATGATGAGGCTGTTCACGCGGTCGAACCCGTTCGTTGGAGCGGGCAAGGCAAATACCGGCTGGTTGTTGAAGTCAAACCAACACCACTCGAAGGGCGCACCCGCGATGAACTGCCGGCTGAGTTGGAAGTCAACTTGACCAAGGAACTGGCGAAGCTTGGAATCGAATCACGGGCCGACATCGCTTCGCTGCAAGTCATTCAATACGAACCCGCCACGGGAAAGCCTGTAAAATATCTGGGCTATGCTTACGCGAAGAGTGCGTTTGATCGTCCGTTTCGTTGGTACGATGCCGCGATTCCGTATGATTTTCCCGAGTTCCACAACGACGTTTCGCGGACTGATGGAAAGATTGTCCGTAGAAATCGCATTCGAGCCGGTTACTTCTTTAATGCACTCGGCGAGTGGCAGTCCGGGCGGCTCGCATGGATGCACACTCAGGTCAGCGACCAGCCGACACTTTATTCCGTCTATTTCGACCTGCTGCCGCATGGGAAAACGCCGTCTGAAGTTCCACCCCGCGCGTGGCTCGGCGATGGCCTGCCGCGATGCGATCGTGAAGGCTCGTCGTCGATGGGAGCCGATCATTGCCGCATCGAATTTGACGATTGGAACGATGACGGACTGATCGACTTGATTGCGGGAGAGAATTACGGCCATGTGTTTTGGTGGCCCAACGTCGGTACCAAGCAGCATCCAAAATACCGCTTCTACAAATTCGTATTCGATTCCAAGGGATTGCCGATCGACACGGGAATGGTCGCGGCCCCGAAAGTTGTCGATTGGGATTCAGACGGCAAGAAAGATCTGCTCGTCGGTACCGAATGGAATCGCATCCTCTTCTATCGCAACGTCGGAACCAACAAAGAACGCAAACTGGATTATCGCGGCTTCGTAAAACTCGACGGACAAACGCTGCAACTACCCATCAAGCCGTTGGAACGTGGCAGCACTGAAGTCTTCCGGCGTGATTATTACCCGGTACTCGAAACGGTCGATTGGGATAACGACGGAGACTTTGATTTGCTGGCCGGGGGATACATAACGGGCCGTATCTTTTTCTACAAGAACGAAGGCCGCAAAGAAGACGGTACGCCGAAACTCAATTTCGATGGTCCATTGATGGCCGACGGAAAAGCATTGAATGTGGGGCACTGGTGCGCCGCGCCGTGCATTGCCGATTTTGACGGAGACGGAGACCTCGACCTAATGTCGGGCAACATGCCGATGCACTCGCAACCGAACGACCGCGGAGATCGGACGAAAGATTTCCTGCAATACTTCGAAAACTCCGGCAGTAGCCAAGAACCGCGGCTGCGATCTCGGCCGTTTCCGGCGGAAGGAACTTTTCCGCACACGCATCTGGCGACTCCGCGAGCATACGACTGGGATGCCGACGGAGATCTGGACCTCGCCGTCAGCGCCCGCGAAAACATTTACCTCTGCGAAAACAAGGGAACACGCACATCGCCGCAATTCGTTGCCCACACGAAACCGTTGCCTAGCCCTTGGGGCGGTGCGTCGCTCGCGGTCGACCAATTCCGTGACTGGAACGGAGACGGACGGCTCGACCTGATCCGCAACTACACCGTTCGCATTAACACGGGAGTTGGTAATCCATTCGGTTGGAGCAGGACGCAGCCGATTCTGCCGCCCGACGAATACATCATGCATCCCTCGGGAATTGGCGACGATTGGTTTTGGCCGTTTCTCGACGACTTTGACCAGGACGGAAAACTCGACATCCTGTTTGGCGACTGGCACGGTCACATCTGGTTTCATCGCAACCTATCGACGGACAAACGAGAACACTTTGACGTTAAAGGAACTCGCTTGCGGCTGACGAACGGCGACATGCTGAAAGTCGGGCCGATCGGCAAAGATCCAAAGACGGATTTCACGGCGCTGCAAGGAGCCCGCACGGTGTTCACGGTCGCCGACTTCGACCGCGACGAGATCCGCGATCTTGTCGTCGGAGACACCTACGGCAAAGTCCGTTATTTCCGCAATGCGGGAACTCGGAAGGCCCCGCGTTTTGACGCAGGCATCGAAATTGGCGATTTGGGCATCCGCCTGCTGGTCGATGCCACCGATTGGAACAACGACGGATGGCCCGACATCATCGCCGGCGCGGCCAGCGGCAAGGTGCGCGTCATCCTCAACAACAAAGGCGAAACACCGAGCCCGTTCGCCGACGGATTCGACCCGAAACTGCCACCGATTCTGCAACCTCGCGTGCTGATGGCCGACATCAACGGCGATGGAGACGAAGACCTATTCCTGCCGAGCACCCAAGGTTCATGCTTGATCGAACGGTCATTCTTGCGACACGGCTACGCCAAGGCAAAATTGATCGCAGTCGAGATGCGGCGTCGCCCAACGCCCGATATCGAGCGTCGATGAGAGCACAAGTCGAACAGTGGACGAGATCCTTGTCACGAGATTTCAATTCAGGAGATTGGCCAATGCTTCAAAGTCACTGCGGCATTTTCACGATTCGTTCAATTGCGATTCTGTTGTTGTGTTGCCTAATGGTGATCCTTCCACATCATCCGTGCGATGCTGCCGAACCGTTCGCCACGTTCAAAGTCGAAGTTGATCTCGGCGAAGATCTGGGCCAACAATTCGGTTCGCTGTTCGAAATTCGCGACGCCGACGGCCGTGTCATCGCCGGTGCGGGATTCATGGAAGTCTACAACACCCGCTTCCGCAGCGACCGCCACACGCTGCAATTCTTCGTACGTCCCGAGAAAGACGCCGACAGCTTCAAGATCGAGCGAATGCCGCATCCCGACTTGGACTGCGGCATCTATCTGCTCGACATCGATCAAAAGCTACAGGCCTGGAGTTCCGTACGAGGCAACTCGGTTCGCGCGTGGGACGCGGCCGCGAAGAAGTGGAATGACGCACCGATTCCCAAATCCGGCCGAGTGCGTTCGGGAGACGGAATGATGCGGCTTGGTTCCGGCACGCTGACATTCACCGGAAACCAGGTTGCGTACAACGGCCGCATTATCTTGTCACGCCCGAAACTGGGAAGGTACTACAACTTCTACTACGCACAGGGGCGTTTGTTCTTTTATCACACTCATCGAGTCGGCAAAACGGGATTTACGAACATCTATTCATGCCCGTGGACTTCCAAGTCATCCGATCCGATCGACCTGAAACAAGCCACCGTCCTGCCGACGAAATATGTTGGGGCCACCCCGTTCGCGTGGGGACAATTTGAGGACTCGGTCCTAACCGTTTCCAACTACGGAGGCGTCTATGCATTCGACGGTTCCGATTGGAAGACATTGCTGGAAGCCAGCGATCAAGTCAGCTATCAGGTGTACTCGATGTTGAACTACCACGACCGCCTATTGCTGGCTCAGTATCCCAGCGGACAACTCTTTGAATATCGCGGCCAAGAAATCAAACTGCTAAAAGGCTGGCCACCGCGTCTGCCCGGCGTTTCCGCGAGCGCCCGTGAGGCTCAAACAACCGCCATCTTTCGCGGAGACCTCTTCGTCGGCGTCTGGCCCTGGGCCGAAGTCTGGCGCTACAACCGCGACGAAGAACGCTGGCACTCAATGGGCCGCATGTTTACTCACCCCGAAATCACTGACAAACAAACCCACCCCTACGAAGCCGAAGCGAACAAGTATCAGTTGGTCACCAACCACTGGGGCCAACGAGTCACCGGAATGGTCCCGCTGGGCGATTCGCTGATGCTGTCGACATCCAGCAAAGGCACGTATCGGTGGTTCGACAAATACGACTTCCTCACGGATTCTCAGCGCCGAGAATACGGAGCCGTTATCCGCCTAAGCATGCCCGGCAATCTCGCGGCGCAAATCAAGTGGAAGGAACAACCGACGAAGTTGGAATTTGTAATTGAGAACCATCGACTGGTCATCAATCAAGACAATCAAGAACTCGCGAGTACCGAATTCACTTCGAAAACCGCCAGCCGAATCAAAAACTCAACGATACACTGGGGCAACGGAGTCTTCGGAAAACTGAACGGCAAGCTGCTTCGTCAATCGTCTGAGTAGTTGCATCAAACAAGCGTCGAGATGCGTTGTGTCCACTTAGCCAAAAAACCTGCCGGCGGATATTGTCACCGGCAGGTTTCTTGATTTCACTGTTGAAGTGGCCTGTGATTTACTTGGCCGCGGTCTTCTTGTCAGTTTCTTTCTTGACGTCGACTGTTTCTGTCTTCAGCAGTTCGGCGACTTTTTTCGAGAGAGCCTTGGCGACCAGTCCGGTGGGGTCGCAGCCGGCGGCGATGGCTTTGATCTTGCCGCCCTTTTCGATCAGGAAGTTGGTCGGCATCGTCTTCGTCTCGAAAATCTTCCAGCTTAAACCCTTGGTGTCGACGGCGTATAGCATGTTCAGTTTCTTGGTCTTGACGTATTCCTCGACCTTCTTGTCGGGCTCGCGAAAGATGGCCAGGCTGGTCAGGCCCTTGCCCTTGTAAGCTTTGTGCAGCGTTTGGAAGTAGGCGAGTTCCTTATCACAACCCTTGCAACCGCAAGTCAGCCTAACCAGGACGGGTCCCTTTGCGGTCAGCTTGGCCAGATCGATCACTTTGCCGTCCAATGATTTGATCTGAAATTTGGGAGCTTGTTTGCCGATGTCGACTTTCTTGGCGACCTGCTTCGCTTTCTTGACGGGCTTCTTGCCGTCTTTCTTTTCACCCGCGTCGGCAGCACACGGATAGGCAACGATGGCGGTTAGCAACAATGCGGATGCAAAAAGTCTCATAGTTTTCTCCAGGATTAAAAAAACGAAGCCTTGATTCGGCTGGATTTAGGGACAACACGATTGAGCCTGGATTGTATCAGCAATTACTGATGCGAGGCAACCCGACCGATTGTCACAAGTACTTGGATCAACAAAATGTTTTGTATCGATGTGGAATTTGTGCGGGCATTGCTTCACGATAGGGGCTCAATCGGCGTCGCCGTGGAAGGTTGAGTTGCGGACACACGCTTAGAAGAGAATCAAGAGTCTTGGAGAATCATCCGTGAGATTTGATCGAAGCCCATCGAGCCACACAATGCTGCGTCGAATCGTTTGGCTCGCATTCGCGACATTCGTCGTTCCGTGTGAATCGACTGCTGAAGAGAAGATGATTACCGTTTTTGCCGGCGAGCACACTCGCCACGGTACGCCGGTAACCATCGAGATTCCCAAGGCGTGGCAAAAGCACCAGGACTTCACGCTCAGCCGGCTGGATACCAACAAATCGGTGCCCACTCAAATTGTCGCGGCTGACAAACTGAGTCTGATGTGGATTCTGAGTGACCCTCTGCCAGCCGGACAACATCGCGGTTACCGGTTGGCTCCAACGTCACAATCGCCCGACACGAAAAATACCGTTTCCGTCGAAGACGATGGGAAGCACTTGCAGGTCGCGGTCGGTGATAAGCCAGTGTTGGTCTACAACATGGCCGTTGTGCCGTCTCCGGATCGCAAGACACCCTATTACGACCGCAGTGGTTATATCCATCCGATTTTCAATCCAAGCGGCCAAGCTGTCACCGATGACTTCGCGCCGGATCATCCGCATCAGCACGGCGTGATGTTTCCGTGGACGAATACGACGTTCGAGGGCCGGGACATCAATTTCTGGGACCAGCAAAAGCAACGCGCAACGGTGAAGCACGCGGGAATCGAGTCCACAGTCAGCGGTGCTGTCTTTGGCGAATTCACCGTGAAACTGCATCACGTTGATATCACGACACCCGGCAAACCCAAGACAGCTCTGACGGAAACTTGGCGTGTGCGAGTTTACAACACGAAGAATGGGTTTCTGTTCGATTTGGAATCCAGTCAGCGCGCGGTTTCGAGTCCGTTGCGAATCAACCAGTATCATTACGGAGCCTTGGCGATTCGCGGCCACCGTAATTGGCTAACGGCTGGCCAGAGTGATTTCCTGACGAGCGAACGGAAGACTCGGAAAAACGGCAACCACTCGCGGCCGCGTTGGGTTGATATCCACGGACTGATCAAGGGTAAGTCGACCGGCGTGACGATTTTCTGCGATCCGAGAAATTTCCGGTTCCCGCAACCCGTTCGGCTTCATCCGTCGAAACCGTATTTCTGTTTTGCTCCGATGGTGCTTGGCGAGTTTTCGATCACGTCGAAGAAACCGTATATTTCCCGATACCGGTTCTTCGTCCACGACGGGAAACTGGATACCAATGTTGCCGAACAGATTTGGCACGATCTCGCCGATCCGCCACGAGTCATACTCGCGAATTAGCGAACCGCCGAATTAGAACCGACTCGTCGTAGGATGGCCTCAGAAATCGAGATGGATTCGTTCCTGCCGGTCGTGGGTTTCTCTCGGAGTTTGCCGGTCGGTGGCCTCTTGCCGCTAAACGGCTCATTCTTTCCCGTGAATGGTATCGGCGGATTCATTGATCAACGCCTGAACGCGTTCTTCCAGCAGAGCGGTCAATACGGGTGCGCCGGCTTTTCTGCCGGCTGACGGATCAACGGGGATTGGTTCACCAATTCTCACAACGGCTCTTCGAGCACCGCGAATTGTTGCGGTGGCGACATCGAGAAAATCCTCTTCAAACTTATCAATCGTTTCGGCAATGCGTTCGATCTTGGGATGTTCGGCGACATAGTCGCCCGGATAGCTAAAGAGTTGCACGACGACGAACAAATCATCGAGATTATCATGGAATTCACGAGTTTTTGCTTCGTCGTCTTCGATCTTTTCCAATTGCTTGATGGCCTGCTGCCTGCACGACTTGATTCTTTCGGGAATTGTTGATCCGTCGGACGACAGTCCGTGCCGTTTTTCGATTTGGGTGAGGATCGCGTCGGTCAAACTCTGGATTCTGTCTCGCAACGTACCGGAACGTGTCGATCCAAGGTATTCCAACTCTTTCAAAGCCAATGCGCCTTCGGCAAACCGAGCGATGCGTTGATGAAGCGGCAAATCTCCGCGAGGCCGCCAATAGATTTCTTGCTCCAGACGCGCCATCACGGCTAACAACGCGTCCGTCGGATCTTCGACATAGTGGTATCGAATCGCGCATGGTACACAAACAACTTTCCGATCGGCCTTCTTGGCGGCGGTGATGGCGATCGCGGCCGGACCTTCCCGGAACGGCGTGACTCGTTCGTTGATGTGATAGACCTCGCCTTCCGGAAAGATGACCAGTGGATTGCGATGCGATTGAAGAATCTTGGTTGACTGGCGAAAGGCACGCAAGTCGGTTCCTTCACGGTCGACGCTGAAAACGCCGTGATGTTGCAGAACGCGTCGTTTCAGAAAGCTGGCTTTCTGGAACACTTGCCATGCCGCCATGAAATAAAACTGAGTCGCCACTTCGTCGGCCACCGCATACATCGTGAATGGGTCGGCATGCCCCGCATGATTGGGAGTAATCAAGATTCCATGTCCGTCAGCAATCGCCTGTTTCAGGTGATCGTGTCCCTCAACTTGGACATCCAACAGCCTCTGTTGAACGAC
>CAUZVF010000069.1:0-11144 GCA_963582955.1 Planctomycetota bacterium | reverse complement strand
GTAGATTAAGTGCTTGGTTAGATTAAGTGCTTGGTTAGTTTGAGACCGCCGAAACTCTCAAAAGTTCCACTCAATCAACAACTTCGATTCCCATACTCCGCGCTGTTCCGGCGATGATCAGTGCAGCTTGGTCGAGATTGGGTGCGTTCAAATCCTCGAATTTCGTTTTTGCGATATCGCGGAGCTGATCTTGCGTGACCGATCCCACCTTGTCGGTTTTCGGATTTCCCGCGCCCTTTGCGATTTGCGCCACTTGCTTCAGCAGGACGGCTGCCGGCGGGCTCTTGGTGATGAAGTCAAATGTCCGATCACTGTAGACAGTAATCACGACGGGAACTTTCGTACCCATCAAGTCTTTTGTGCGATCATTGAACTGTTGCACAAATTGTCCAATGTTCACGCCGTGTGGGCCCAGCGCCGTACCCACCGGCGGCGCCGGAGTTGCTTGTCCGCCGGTGACTTGGACTTTGATCTGAACTGTAACTTGTTTTGCCATCAGTGACTCTTTTACTTCGTTTGCCTTGGCCGCTTTCGATCAAAACAGCGACCGTTTCGCCTACACTCTTTCAACCTGCCAATATTCTAAATCGACCGGCGTCGACCGGCCGAAAATTTCAATCAATACCGAAATCTTGCCGCTTGCCTCGTCAACCGACTCGATTGTGCCTTCGAAGCTTTCAAAAGCCCCTTCCTTGATTTTGACAACGTCGCCGGATGCGAAATCAATCTTAATCCTCGCCGGCTCGGCCTCTTTCGTCTCTTCTTGGCCAAGCATGCGTTTGATTTCGCTCTCTTGCATTGCGATCGGCTTGCCCGCCGCGCCGGTAAAATCACCGACTCCGCTCGTATCGCGCACCAAGTACCAGGTATCATCATTAAGAATCAACTGAACCATCAGATATCCGGGATAAAGCTTTCGTTCAGAGACTCGGGTTTTCCCCCCTTTGGTTTCACGGATTTTTTCCGTGGGAATTATGATCTCGCCGAAGAATTCTTCGAGGCCATCGCGTTTGACGCGTTTAACGAGCGACTCGCGAATCGACTTTTCGCGATTGGTTTGAACTTTCAGGACATACCACTCCATCTGATTGTCCGCGCCGTCGGAACCGGCAGCCGTTTCATCTACCGACATGGTTTGGTCTTCCATTCCGAGCCCTTGGCGTGGTTAAAATCAACGTTTTGGTGACCGACTTCTCTCGGCTTTGTTGCCACGTGGAAGGCTGCCAACAATTTGGAACAGTGCTTGGTGCGAACGGCACTCGACCACGGTCCGGGTGGGAATCCGGGACAAGGCGGAATGATGGAACCCCATATCTTGTGTTGCCGACGACTTTTTTTCAAGAAGTCCGAGCAATTTTCCGCAACAAATCCCAAAGACGAAACCCGGATGCCCCGTACCTGATTCTCCCCTTACCCAACTCGTCCAGCCCGCCGCGACATAATTCAAAGCCCAACACCATGCGAAAACACCAACGCACATCCGCTCTTCTAACCGTAAATCTGCAAAAAGCCGATCCATTCAAAGAAGTTCTGCCAGAATACGTCATATAAAAATAGGATAACTCCCAGGAATATCATCGTAACAATGACCACGACCGTCGCCCGGTAAAGTTCCGCCCGGCTGGACCAAGTGACCTTGTCCATTTCCGCCTCGACGGAAATCAGGAAATCTGCGAAACGTGAATAATTCACCGCTCGGTAGACGATCCAACCGCCGACTGCGGCGATCAAAAACGGGATGCCGACCCGAATCCACACACCATCCAACGTAAACTTTACGAGCCACAGATTAACGGACTGCGGCCCGGTAACATTCAACGGTCCTTGCGACATCGTCCAGGTGCCGAGGAAAACGATTAATCCGAAAGCGACTGCCGTGAGCTGCCGCGTCAACCGGCCTTGGTTGCGCTTGTAGAGCCCAATGGCCAACAATTCACGTAAAAAACCTGACTCACTCTTCGACTTCGCCATCTCAGAACACCAATCAATGCAACGACAACGAAAAAGTGGGACGCCGCCGCCAATCATGCTTTCGTTCAAAAAAATATTAAGACGGTATTTCGGAAGACTTGATTTATTTGGACCGAAAATACACGGGTGGAGGGACTTGAACCCCCAACCGCCGGATTTGGAATCCGGTGCTCTGCCAATTGAGCTACACCCGTAGAATTGCGATCAACCATAGCCGGGGTCTGTTCGATACGGATGACGTAACCTTGACAGAATCCACCAACGAGACGCTATTTCTTTCGCGATTCCTTGTGCACGGTATGCCGCCGCAGTTTCGGACAATACTTTTTCAGCTCAAGACGCTCGGTGCCACGGGTTTCTTTTTGGACGCGATAGTTGCGCAACCCAGTCTCGGTACACTCAAGCCAAACATACTCGCGTGCCATCCCACTGCCCCTTCAACACTTATTCCACGACCTTTGTAACAATTCCTGATCCAACGGTGCGTCCGCCTTCTCGAATCGCGAACCGGCTGCCCTCGTCCATGGCGATAGGCTTGCCCAATTCGATTTCCAATGTGACATTGTCACCAGGCATGCACATTTCCGCGTCACCAAGCAGATTCGCGGCACCAGTCACGTCGGTCGTGCGGAAGTAAAACTGCGGGCGATAACCGCTAAAGAACGGCGTATGCCGGCCACCTTCTTCCTTGCTCAACACATAGACTTCGCCGTGGAATTTGGTGTGCGGAGTGATCGACTTCGGAGCGGCCAAAACCTGTCCGCGTTCAATTTCATCTTTCTTCGTACCTCGCAGCAGAATTCCGACGTTATCACCGGCCATCCCCGTATCGAGTGTTTTGTTGAACATCTCGACGCCAGTACATGTCGTCTCTTGTGTGTCACGCAGGCCGATGATATGGACTTTTTCGCCGACCTTGACGACACCCGCCTCGATTCGGCCAGTCGCGACAGTTCCACGGCCTTCGATCGAGAAGACATCTTCGACCGCCATGAGAAATGGCTTGTCGGCCGCCCGCGTTGGCTCGGGAATACCACTGTCCAGAACAGTCATCAATTCGCCAATGCAAGCACCGAGGCTTTCATCCGTTGGGTTGTCCAACGCACCTTTCGCATTCCCGCGAATGATCGCGATGTCATCACCGGGAAAATCATATTTGCTCAGCAGATCGCGAACTTCCATCTCGACCAATTCAAGAAGTTCTTCATCATCGACAAGATCACACTTGTTGAGAAACACAACCAAGGCGGGAACGTCGACCTGACGGGCCAACAAAATGTGCTCACGAGTTTGCGGCATCGGACCATCGGCAGCCGAAACAACCAGAATCGCACCGTCCATCTGAGCGGCGCCGGTGATCATGTTCTTGATATAGTCGGCGTGGCCAGGACAATCGATGTGGGCATAGTGCCGGACGTCCGATTCGTATTCAACGTGACTCACGGCAATCGTCACCGTTTTTGTTTCGTCACGAACGGTACCGCCCTTGGCGATATCAGCGTAGCTCTTGAATTTCGCGAGCCCTTTTTCTTGCTGCACGGCAAGGATCGCTGCCGTCAGGGTCGTTTTGCCGTGATCGATGTGACCGATGGTCCCAACGTTGACGTGTGGCTTGGTCCTTTCAAAGACTTCCTTAGCCATTTCTTCTCCCTATCAAAGCTTTTCTTATTTTCGAGGTAACTCAAATTCTCTTTGGAATAACTGACAGCCGTCCATGCCGCCACACGCAAACAAAATCATACCGAAAGCTGCTGATGGGACTCGGACCCATGACCTCGTCCTTACCAAGGACGCGCTCTACCAACTGAGCTACAGCAGCACGCTCGGTGCATTCAACCATAAGCGGGCGAAGGGAATCGAACCCTCACCACCAGCTTGGAAGGCTGGAGCTCTACCGTTGAGCTACGCCCGCATTCCTAAAACTTTCACCTCTTTATACTTCTTTAACTAGTCGATTGAAAATCAACTGGCACCCATCGCAAGCAAATGGGGGAAGCAGGATTCGAACCTGCGAAGGCTGTGCCACCAGATTTACAGTCTGGCCCCTTTGACCGCTCAGGAATTCCCCCAATTTCCGCAAGTCCGAAACCGAACTTTGTCGTACGATCCGCATTCCCCCCAAGTAGTCACAATTTTGTTACTTGTCAGTCGCGAACCGTCTGAATCGAAGATTCCAAGAAACTTCGGGGAGCTAGCGGTGGGACTCGAACCCACAACCTCCGGTTTACAAAACCGGGGCTCTGCCGATTGAGCTACGCTAGCGCAACCACTGGTTGGTTTTACTGAGCGCCCAAATCGCTGATTGGCACTGACAGTCCGAAGATCTGCCCAAACAAACACGCCAACCCCGCGCAGCAGCGCTTTCAATAATTAAAGTCGACCAATATAGCAAGCTCACAATGGCTTGCAAGCCACAATCGACTGGGGAGCATAAGAAAAATACCACCTTTAAGTCAAAGCCATTTCGCCAGTTACTGCCATCGGCGGCCGATTTTCGAAGAGCCGCGTTTGTCCATTACGACTGTTCGTCTTGCGAATCGTAATCGTCCGACAGCCAGTCACCGCCGGGAATATCCAGTCTCTTTTCCTCGGCGATTTCCCGTGCCTTTCGGAGGGCTCGGGCTTCAATCTGACGAATCCGCTCTTTGGTGACACCAAAGTGGTTGCCAACTTGTTGCAACGTTTGGTACTCGGTGCCTTGGGCCAAACCAAATCGCATCACCACGATGGCACGCTCCCGCTCTTCCAACTGATCCAAAATCCGCACAATCATCTGATGTTGTTGCTGGTTCACCATTTCTTCTTGGAATTGGTTGGCCCGGTCATCCGACGAATAATGAAAGATTTCATCATTTCCCGTGCGAAAACGATCGAGCCGCAGGTTTTCGGCGGGAATCGAACGCGCGAAGTTTCTCATGATCGCCCAACTGGCATACGTCGAGAACTTGTTGCCCTGCGTGTAATCAAACTTCTCGATCGCACGGATCAACGACATATTTCCGTCGCTAACCATCTCGAAGAAGTTCGTCTTCGGTTTCACGTGCCGTTTCGCGATGGAAACGACCAACCGCAAGTTGCTGCGGATCAAGAAATTCTTGACCTTCAGGCTTTCTTCCAAGAGCCGTTCGATTTCGTCCATGTCCCTTGCTCGCGGGCGTGACATATTCAACTCGTCACGCAAATTTGCCGCGCGCATCTTGAGATAGTTCATTTTTCGGAAGTAATAGGCTTCGTCTTCCCGCGTTAGCAACGGAATGGAATACAGGCTCGCCAAATAGGGAGGTAATCCCGGGGGAGCCTTTGTTTTTGAAGCCTTGGTGTCACGCTCGGGTGGCGGGCCAAGAATGACGTCCTCGGCGCCAGGTTTCACGAAGTCGTCGCTATCCATGAAATCGATCGGCTGTTCCAACAACCGTGCCGTACGGACTTCCGAAACGACTCGGTAGATACTCGTCTTCGTACGGCCGAACTGAGCTGCCAGCTTTCCGACCGGGACGCCGCGTCGAAAGCTACGATGGATTTCGTTTTTCTTGGCATCACTCAACGGCTCGGACGCGTTGGGAAAGACGGCGGATTCCGGATACTTCTTGTCGTAGTTTCGCAACGTGTAACGAATTGTTTCGACCGACCGTCCCAGCTTGCGAGACAATCGCCGGCTGACATCAAACATCGAAGCACCATACCGCGCGAGCCGCCGCGCTTGCGCAATGACATCTTCGCGGTCGGCATCGGTCAGTTGCCGGAAAGCACGGCCGCGAGAAACATCGTCGGCGTGCTTCGACACGAATCGCTCGACCGATGATTCCAAAAAACCGATTCGCTTACGGCTTCCAATCTTGAAGCGGCGGCTGACCAATCCACGGTTCCGCCAGCGGTCGACGGTCTTGGTGGACACGTTATACCGATTGCTGACGTCCTGAATCGTCAACACCGGCTCGGGCACACTGTCGACGGAAAGGTTGGCGCTGTCGGAAAGATCTTCGACAAAGCACCGCAGGTCGTGGGCGGCTTCCTCGCCGCTCAACACGAGATCTGGAAACCGATCCGTCTGATAAGAAGTAACGTGTTCGCAGATCTCCCGATACGCATATTGCAACTTGGGATCGATTCGGTCCAACAATCGCTCGGCCTTGTCGATCTGAGTCAGCCGGACGTGCTTGGGGGCGTACTTGACCTGCTGATCGGTCAATTGCTTCATTGCCGGGTTGCGATAGCGTGACATGTTGATGCTCCCTCGTTGAGTACGTCGAAGCCAACCCGTTCTGCCTACAAAAGCAAACTCCCGTGGTCGTTCACCGGCGACCGTCAATGGCCGTGCTTTACATTAAACGTTGAAACAACGTTACTATTTACAAACTACGTAATTCCTTAGACGTTTGCTGTCAAAAAAAGTTCACGTTCGCATAAAATCGCCCAACAAATTCGCCATGAACTCCGATCTTGTGACTACAACATTGAGATAAATAAAGCGTCACGCGTTGCCGCACGTCGCAGTTCATCGCTGATACAGGGCTGCTTTCTTGATTACCCTGCAAAGTGATTCGAGATTCGTGACGATTTCTTGCAAATAAACCGGTTTTCGCAGAACAAAGACCGTTTTTAGCGTTCGATTTGCTTGCCCGATCTCAAAATGTGCGGTAATTCACAAAGATCGAGATTGCCGCCCGAAAGCACACCGACAACGCGTTTTCCGGAAAAGCGTTCGCGGCATCCGAGGACCGCGGCCAGAGTACTCGCTCCCGCGCCTTCCGCCAAATTGTGAGTGTGCTTCAAGATCAAGTAGCACGCCTCACGCAACTCGTCTTCGCTGACAAGAATGACATCATCCATCAGAGTTTGCATGATCCGCAGAGTCATATCGGCGGGAACGCGCGTTGCCATTCCCTCGGCCCAAGTATCGGCTGACGACGTTGTCTCGATCGCGCCGCTGCGCCACGATCGCGCGACCGCCGCGGCCCGCTCGGCCTGCACACCAATGACTTTCGTTTCCGGCCGTCGTGCCTTCGCAACGATCGCCGTTCCGCAGACGCCGCTGCCCAATCCGATCGGAACAACGACGACATCGGGATCGGGCAGTTCTTCGAAGATCTCGTACGCCATTGTCCCCACACCGGCGATCAGCATTGGTTCATTGGCCGAATGCACGTATCGGCCGCCGCGTTGCCCGGCCAACTGTTCCAGGTATTCGCGAGCCTCATCGAAGTCGCGTCCGTACTCGATCAATTCCGCGCCGAGTTGCCGGATCGCGAGATTCTTGCCTGGGTTGTTATTCTCGGGCACAACAATCGTACACTTCGCACCAAACCGCCGCGCGGCAAACGCGAGCGATTGTCCGTGGTTGCCGGTCGAGCATCCCAAAATCCCCGCGTCGCGTTCGTCGTCGGATAACGTCGAAATGAGATTGATCCCACCGCGAATCTTAAATGCCCCAACCGGCTGGTGGTTCTCGTGTTTCAAATAGAATTGGCAACCGGTCAGTTCACTCAACCCCGGCCATTCATAAAGAGGTGTCGGCTTGAGAACATCATGGACGCGCGGCAGAGCATCAGTGACATCACGATATTGAACTGGCAGGTCATCCATCGGAACTTGACGATTGGGGGACGACATCTGACGATTCACTCCAATTCAAATTGACTGGCCATCCAAAGATGTGACGATTGAGAAAATACGGAAGTAATCGAATGGTACAACAACAAGATGGCAATCATGAACAGCTCCCGCCGTTGAATCGGGACCGTTCGTTCTGGGCGATGACTGTAACTCAGTTCCTGGGTGCCTTTAACGATAACTTGTTCAAGCAGATGGTTTTTCTGCTTTGTGTCGATCTGGCGTTGAAAGACTCGACCCAGGATCGTCAAGGCATCGCATTGATCATCTTTTCGGTCCCGTTCATTCTATTCTCCGGCTTTGGGGGATTCCTTTCCGATCGTTATCGCAAACAATCGATCATCGTACTGTGCAAGGTTGTCGAGATTGTCGTCATGATACTCGGAGCTGTCGCGTTCTTGTCAAACAGCCTGAATGCGTTATTGGTCGTATTGTTTCTGATGGGGACACAGAGTGCATTCTTCGGCCCGGCAAAGTACGGCATTCTTCCCGAAACAGTCCGCGATTCGGATTTGCCACGGGCAAACGGCATCATCTTGATGACGACATTCCTGGCGATCATTTTTGGGCTCACCGCAGCCGGCGAGTTGAAAGAAGCGTTCGGTGATCGTCTTTGGATTGCATCGGCAACGTGCGTAATAATCGCGGTCATCGGCACGCTTACGTCTTTGTGGATTCGGCAGACTCCCATCGCTCAACCGGGAATTCGTTTTCAAATTTCAGCGCTCGCCGTCAATCCGGAGACGAGACGTCTATTACGAGCTGATCGTCAATTGCTAACTGTATTGTTTGTTCTATCGGTCTTTTGGCTTGTTGGCGGAGTCGTCTATCCGCTGGCCATCAACGACCTCGGCAAACTGCAACTGAAACTGGGAGATGCGAAGACCGGCCGATTGGCCGCCTGTACCGGCATCGGAATCGCTATCGGCTGCGTGCTGGCCGGGCGACTGTCACGGCATCGCATTAATGCTCGAGTGATCCGCATCGGCATCTGGGGAATGTGCGCCGCGTTACTTCTGTTGGCACTTCCCGAATCGCTACCAGGTCATAATGTGTTAGAAGTACCGCCTCGAACTTTGTTAGGAACCTACGGCGCTGCAGTGGCATTGGTTGCCGTCGGAATATTCGCCGGATTCTTCACCGTACCGCTACAGGCGTTGCTTCAGTTTAAAGCTCCCGAAGAACAGAAGGGCCGAATCATTGGAACCATGAATCTTTTCAATTGGATTGGAATTGCCCTCGCCGGCGTCTTTTACCAAGCGATGAATCTTTTGTTCGCAAGCATCAACGCCCCGCCGAACATGATGTTCGGCGCGGCTGCGTTTCTGTTACTTCCGTTGGCAATTTTTTATCGGCCGAAAGATGTGACGTTGTCGTAACGCATCGCTAATCCCAGTAGTATTGAAGATGCATCCTACGAAAACGGGTACTATCCTAACAGTGTGTTGCTGTTACTTCACCCGCGCCCGCTCTCTGTAATGCGAACGGCTAGCTTGCCAGACTCATTAGTTACACCTTGTACGTATTCTGCTACCTGCATCGCTCTGAGCGTGCCATCGAGTAAACTTTTGTATATATCCTTGATCTGTGCGTTGTTTTGGAGGCCGCCCTCACAAACAAGTATTCGTTATTCTGTGTCTTTCTCGGATCTTCATGAATCCGTACACATAAATCCCTCCCAGTATTGGTACCACAAAAATCACAAACATCCAGAACCAGAACGCATATTCGGTTGGGGTTGGAGTAAATATGAACCAAATCCACACTACACTCGTACAAGCGGTTAGCCAGAACCCACCGGTCCACGCAACATAGTGAAGTAATCGGCGTTTTCGCTCGTTAATCATTTAGCCAATCCCACGCAGGGGACACTGCTCTAGCACACCCGAAAACGGCCGGCAGTCACATGACTGCCGGCCATAGACATTTGATGCATTTCGAATTCGGCGTCAATTACTTTTCATCTGACTCCGCGTCCTTTTTTTCTTCTTTGTCGCTGGATTTCTTTTCGTCAGCATCCTTCGAATCCGCGGCTTTCGTGTCGTCCTCGACTTTTGGCTTCTTTTCCGTTTTTGCGGCCTGCTTTGCTTTCTCGAGTGCCGCTTTCGCTAAGTCCTCGGCTTTCTTCGCGGCAACGGCCGCCGCTTGGGCCTTCTTAACCTCGTTTTTCAATTTGTCGTTGGCTTCGGCCAATTGTTTCTTTACGACTGCAAGTTGGGCTTTCGCATTCGTCGCAGCGTCTTGCGCAGCGATCGCTTCGTCTTTCGCCTTCGCGGCCACGTCTTTTAGTTGAGCAGTCACTTTGGCGTTCTCGTCCTTGGCGGCCGCCAGTGATTTCTGAGCCTCATCGCGAGCCGCCTTTTCGGCCGCCGCCGCCACTTGGGCCTTTTCTCTTTCTACAGCCGCAATTTTTAACGCGGTCTCGGCACGAGCTTTCTGTTTCACCGCTTCTTCCGTATTCGCTTTCGATTCGACAATCGCTTGTTGATGTGCGTCCTTCGACTTCTGCAATTCCGCCTTCACCAACGACAGCTCTTCTTGCAACTTCTTCAAGGCGAGTTCCGACTTGTCGGCGTCGTCGGCGCGTTTCAGAGCATCCATGTACGACAGAATTGGCTTGCAACAGGTCGCCCGCTGAACGCACTGCGTCGCACAACGCCGATTCCCGGCATCGGCAAAACTGACAACTCCAAAAACAAAAAGACTAGCAATCGAAATTGTGGCGAAACGGTTCATTTGTGGGACCTCGGTCAATGATTGTTATCTGGAAATTCTGTCGCGAGAATGACTTGACGGCCTGAAAGATTCAGACCCGCTGTATTGGCCAATCAAGTTTTATCATTCAGAGTGGCCCGACTCATTGCAACCGTCAATTCTTGATTCACCGTCGTCGCGGCCAATGGCATCCCGCATCGCGACACGACCAAACCGATGCAGATCTGTTTGCAGTCGCCGCGTTGGTCGCGTGAGTATTGGCGAATGAACATGACCGCGCATGCTATCAGCCGAAATCGCTCCGCCCAGACCAAACCCCTCTCACTACAACGGCTCTGAACGTTTTGGACTCCAAAAGCCACCAACGCAGCACTGACACATAACGACTTACGTCGATTTCAACCTGAAATAAATTTTCAAATACTTCATTTTGCTACGTTACTGGGGAACTTGGGCTAGCTGGATGGCGCATTCTTCGGGCGACAGCCGATTCAAACCACGCGCTCCGTGATCGAAATCCGGCGCTGGTGTGGCAGTGGTAGCCATGGAACGATTTTGTGAAGAATTCGCGCCTTGTAGGCGCTGATCGTGGCCGCAACAACAAACCACACGATTCCAACCACCACCCATCCGATGGCCCGGCCATCGGGGATTCGTTTGAGGTACAGAAAGAATTCCCAGAATGAGTGCGCCATCAATACTCCGCCACACGCCAATCCGCCGCAAAAGTAAATCATGCTGCCAAGGCCATAGGCACAAATCAACGAGATGACAACGACCACCGCTTGATTCGTGATTGTCGACGGTGCGAGGAACTGGTTTGGAAAAGCGTACGGCAGTGATGTTTC
>CAUZVF010000068.1:0-11227 GCA_963582955.1 Planctomycetota bacterium | reverse complement strand
GAACCCGAACCAACCACGGTTACTGAGACGCGTGACAAAGTCGCCCCGCCCGTGGATGACGTCGCCCAACAATCGGCCTCAACCGACAGCACGGTGCCCGAAGAATCTCCCGCATGGATGCCTCCCGCCAAGCTGCCGAACGATGCGCATGCTAATGAATCGGCAGGCATGGCATTCCCTGACTTCAGCGAAATCGATCTGCCGTCAAGCACGGAAGCCGCACCGACAACGGAATCCGTGGAATCGAACGACAACAACGACGCGGACCCCGAACTCCACATTAGCCCCGACATCACCGTGACAGATGCGACCGAGGCCGAAACCGCCGCGCCGGCGGCGGAACCGATGTCCGCGTCGGATTCGGACAATTCGGACGAAACAGAGACCGAAGAGCCTCACACCGCGTTCCAGCCACACGATGAAACAGCCTCTGAATCGGCGGCTGTTCTCAATCCAGACGAAACTGTCGGAGCCGATGACGTTCCACCGGCCGAACCAGTCAGCGAAACCTCGGATACTCTAACGGAATCCGCCGATCAGCCAGCCGAAACAACGGTAGCGACCATGATGCCTACCGCAGCCAATCGACGGAATCTCGTCCCGAAATCTTTATTCATTATCGTTGTCAGCTACGCAAGTGCCGTGACTTTCTTCTGCTTGTATTTGTTGTTCAATGGCGGAGAAGCGGCAATCCGTCGCGAGTTGGAACATTTGCCGGACCTGAAACCGCCGACAAAGAACAAGAAGATTGCACTGAGGTTGATCGGCGAAGGCGAGTCAATGAACGCCGGACACACGCTGAAGCTGGGTGAATCTCAGCGGTACGGGAACGTGAAGGTCACTCCGCTGAGGGTCACGCGCGGCCCAATCACTTTTGAGTACTACAGTGGAGATACATCCCAGACAAGGGAACCGTCGCAGCCCGTCCTCAAACTTTGGCTCAGATTTGAAAATGTCAGCCGGGACCAAGTGTTTGCTCCATTGGACCGTCTGTTGGTGATGAAGAGTGTCGAGGACAAGAAACAAAAGGAATTCGGGAGGTTCCGGGCGAACAACTTCGTCTGCCGATTGAACGACAAGGGTAAACTCGATTCTCAGGTGCTGATGTTCAACAACACACCCTACGTCTTGTCGTCAAGCGATTGGAACCTGAAGGGACAGACAATTGGCCAGGATGTCAAACCCGGCGGAAAACTTGAAACATATATTCCAACGGAAGAGGACGGACTGGATCGGTTGAAAGGCGAACTGGTCTGGCGCATTCAATTCCGCAAGGGATACAATCCCGAATCGCTCCGCGGTGTCACGACGCTGATTGAAGTGCGGTTCCACAGTGACGATATTCAATCGGGCTGACGGTCGAGGATGGAACGGATTCCAACTCTCTGGCGACAACTGGGTCTTGAAACGATCTCTATTCAGACGGACGGCGGCGTTGCAGCTTCTGCAGCCTCATGCCGCCAACCTCGGCAATGAACAAATTGCCGGATTTGTCGGCGGCCAGCATGTGCGGAAGATTGAATTCGCCGGGCGCGCTGCCCTTCCGTCCCCACGAGCCCATCACCTTGCCGCTGGAATTCAGCCGCAGGATCTTGTTGGCACGTCCATCCGCGACAAACAGCGTTCCCGTTGCGTCGAGTTCCAATCCGTACGGCGCGAAACCCGGCCAAACTTCAAGTAGCCTTCCTTTCGAATCGAAAACCTGTATGCGATCGTTCTCGCGATCACCGACGATCACTCGGCCCTGCTTGTCGACAACCATCGTGTGAGGCAGATTGAATTCGCCCCGCCCCTTGCCCGGTGTTCCCCATTGGGCCAGGAATTTTCCGTTGGAAGCAAATTTCATCACGCGGCTGTTGCCGTACCCGTCGGAAACGTAGATCTCGCCTTTGGAACCAAAGGCGACATCGGTCGGTTTGTCGAACTGATCGTTGCCGAGGCCCGGCTTGTCGGACTGTCCCAGAGCCAGCAACAGTTTTCGCTGTGGGCTGAATTTGAACACGACGTGATGTCCAATGTCGGTCACCCAAATGTTGTCGGCCCGGTCAACTCGTAAGCCGTGAGCCTTCCCAATCAAGTCGTCGCCCCATGAATGAATGAACTTTCCGCCGCTGTCAAAACACATGATCGGATGCTTGCCACGATGAAACAGATACAGCCGGCCTTTGCTGTCAAAGTCAACAGCCGAACATTGGCCGAGCGTGGCGTCTTTCGGCAGTTTTAGGAAACTTCTAGCCGGTTCGAATTCGATTCGGTCACTTGCGGCGGCAAATGGGTTGCCAAGCAACAAGACGGCAATTGTCAACACGGTTGGCGGATGGATGGACTGTGTGCTCACGGAATTGTTCCTTGGTAACGACGCTAACGGGGGTAATGAACCGGTCGCGATTCTAATCCACACGAGTGGTGTTGACGACCGTGGCATTCCCCACCGCAACAAAGTGATCGTCGCGATTCATGGACGATCACGCTAAGATCAAAACCCTCCGTGAATCAGCTAGCCGTCGCACGCTAATTGAAATCCAGAATCGGCGATCGCACAATGCCAATGAAACTAAGGATTGTCCGACCAATTAGTGTCGCCTTTCGCTCCGCAAAAGTAGCGCCTCTTTCGCGCAGCGAAAGGCGACGATGCGACAGTTGATGATCGGCCAGTTCCAAGGACTGTCAGATCATTATTTCTCGCTGGTTAAACCTGCCAGTCAATAAGAAACGCGAGATGTCCGAACATGAAATATTGGTTTCCCGCCATCCTGTTGGCCATCACCTGGGTTTTGGTGATCATCATTCTGCTGACGCCCGAAACTTCGAATGGGCACGGATTGCCTCACGCGGATTACAAGGTGATGGATCAAGGCGGCGACGGAGCCGCGCGACATGCTTCTTTGCTGCTGGCCGGTTGGCTGTTGGGTTCCGTCTTGATCGCGATCTTCGTCAGTTTGCTTGCCTGGGGCACCGTGGGCCCGCCCGATGCGCGGAAAACGGCCGAACCGAGCAACCCTCAAAAACCTGATCGTCGATGGCTGGTATTCCTGATCGGCGGGCTGCTTTACGAAGCCGCGTTCGGGATGATGTGCCTGGCGTATCGGGATTCATTAACGAGTGCCGACGTCGCGTTTGTGGGCCCGTTTCCCGCCGGTGTTACCTGGTTGTTGTTTGGAATCTGGTTCGTTCCAACATTCTTTGTCGTTGTTTATGTGGTTTCCTACGACCGCTGGATCTATCCGCCGGCAAATGCGCGGCGATTTGCAAGACTCGTTAGTCAAGCGATCGCGCCCGACGAAGGTCCACAAAATGGCGGCACGACGGACTCGCCGGCCTGAATAGAGCACTCGTGTCAGCATGGAAGAATATCGTTCACTGATCGTATTGTCCTGCGTCGCCGCTTACATGGCGATGTGTATTGGCGTTGGCTTATGGGCCTTGCGCCGAACGAAGAGTACGCAGGACTTCTTCATGGCCGGACGCCACTTGGGCATCATCGTGGCCAGCGTGGCAGTTTTCTCAAGCACGATGAGCGGCTTTGGTTTTGTCGGTGGCCCGGGATTGGTTTACAAAATGGGAACCAGCTCGTTCTGGATGGTCGTGGCCTCGTTGATCGGCGTCAGCATTTCGTTTTTTCTGCTCGGCAAACGGCTGCGTTTGCTGGCCGAGCTTCGGGAACCGATCTCGCTGCCCGATGCCGTCGCCGCCCGGTACGACAGCCGCTCGACGAGCCTGCTGACGGCGGTCGCGATTCTGCTGGGCGTCATGGGATACCTCGCCACACAGATTCTGGCGATGGCCACGGTCATGCAGAGCATTCTCGCCGAAGTGTCGTGGGTGGGAGAACTGCGCATCGAAGTGTGTGTCGCGATCAGCAGCATGGTCCTTGTCTTTTATTGTGTGACGGGCGGGATCATCGCATCGGTTTATACAGATTTGGCTCAAGGCATCATCATGGTTGTCGCCGCCGTACTGGTGTTGTTGACGGCCATTGCCACCGTCGACGGCGGACTGGCTGGCATATCGCGGACAATCCTCGCTGATGATCCGGAAGCGATGAGTCCCTGGGGCACTCTGGGAATGGTCGGCTGTTTGTCGTGGTATTTCGTTTTCGTACTCGGAGCCTGCGGTCAGCCGCACGTAATCACCAAACTGATGATGACACGCCGCGTGGAAGACGCCCGGCACATGTTGCCCATCTCGGTACTCGGCTATGGAATCTCGGCACTGTTGTGGATTGGCATCGGCTTGTCGATGCGTGCGCTGGTGCTGCAAGGTGTCCACGCCGAGCTTACAAACGCGGACGACGCCGCGTCGGAATTCTTGCAACATTACGCGCACCCGTTTCTGGCGGGCATCGTGTTCGCCGCATTGTTCGCAGCCATCATGTCGACCGCCGACAGCTTCTTGAACATCGGCGCGGCGGCCGTCGTCCACGATATTCCCCGGGCCGTGCGAGGGCGGTCGTTGAAGAATGAACTTTTCTGGGCGCGAATTGCAACGGCGGTAATCGCATTCGCCGCCGCGGTGTTCGCACTTTATTCAGGCGAATTGGTGGCTTTGCTGGGAGCATTCGGTTGGGCAACTTTCGCGGCAGCCATCGTGCCCACCGTGGCCATTGGCTTTAATTGGAAACGGGCGACACCAATGGCGTGCAACGTCGCGATTGTGTCCAGCCTGCTAGTGAACTTCGGGTTGGAATTGTTCGGAATCAAATTGCCGCATGGATTTCATGGCGGAGCATTTTCGTTGCTGGTTTCGCTAACGTTGTTTTTCGTAATCTCAATTGCCTCGCGCCCAAAGCCGATCGCGCCCGACATCGAGGCTGTGATGGACCTGTGAACGCATACTGTTAGAGTGTCGGTGCCGATCCGCTCCACTGGGTACCACGCCTTCGCCAGAAGGCGTGCGGCGCAGCCGCCGGAAACCTCGCCTGTGCATTCCGAGGCCAGAAAGTTTCGAAAAACCAGTCTCAGCCAGTCCCTGGCGTCCCGATACCGATGGCCGTGCCGGTTCTTGTTTGAAGCCGTTCTCGCAGTTTCCAACGGCTGCGCCGCACGGCTTGTTCCAAGCCATGGTACCCACGTGTGGTGCCAAAGTGGCCGGCGCATGAACAAACACCCGCTTTTTCAACAACCGTGCGTATAATACCAGCCATGAGAGTTCAACATTCGATTGAGGTTTCACAACGCCGCAATTGGGAAGTTACGGAATGGCCAGCCTCCGCGAATTGGCGCACGATTTCAATACACAAGAAGAAACACTGCGCGTCGGCAGCGGCGCGGCGGGACGCGAGCGGCAGCGGCGGCGTGGCCGATTGACCGCGCGTGAGAGGCTCGACGAATTGCTCGATCCGAAATCGACTTTCTTTGAACTCGGGCTGTGGGCGGCGTGGCAAATGTATGCCGAATGGGGCGGCGTTCCCGCAGCCGGAGTGGTCACCGGTATCGGCCGCGTCCACGGACGGCCGATGTTAGTCGTGGCCAATGATGCGACGGTCAAGGCCGGTGCGTTTTTTCCGCAGTCCGTCAAGAAAGTTCTGCGGGCTCAGCGAATCGCCACGCACTTTCGGCTGCCGCTGGTTTATCTCGTCGATTCGGCCGGGGTGTTCTTGCCTCTTCAAGATGAAGTTTTCCCCGACGAAGACGACTTTGGCCGCATCTTTCGCAACAACGCGGTCATCTCGGCGATGGGAATCCCGCAGTACTCGGCCGTGATGGGCAACTGCGTGGCGGGTGGAGGCTACCTGCCCGTTCTATCGGACAAGCTGTTGATGACCGAAGGCAGTCAACTTTGTCTCGCCGGGCCTGCTCTGGTCAAAGCGGCGATCGGTCAAACCGTTGATCCCGAAGAACTGGGCGGAGCACGAATGCACGCCGAGATCAGCGGCACCGTGGATTTTGTGGAACCCGACGACCAAGCGTGTCTGCGACGATTGCGGTCGCTGATCGAATTGCTTCCCGACGAGCGGACTCAGCCCTCGGGCGAAACCGTGGGATCCGAACGCGATCCGCGGGATGTGTACGACATCGTCCCGGCCGATGGCCGTGGTGAGTACGAAGTGCGGGACCTGCTGGCATGTTTGGTCGATGCCGGATCGATGCAGGAATACAAACCCGACTACGGACCCACGTTGGTCACGGCCTTCGCGAAGATCGCCGGTCACGCCGTGGGCATCGTCGCCAATCAACGCTGCCACTGCAAAACCAGTTCGAACGAACTACAAATCGGCGGAGTATTGTATCCCGATTCCGTCGAGAAAGCCGCGCGCTTCGTGATGGACTGCAATCAAACGCGGCTGCCGCTGGTGTTCCTGCAAGACGTGCAGGGCTTCATGGTCGGCAAGCAGGCCGAACAGTCCGGCATCATTAAGTCGGGAGCGAAACTGGTCAACGTCGTTAGCAACAGTGTTGTGCCAAAATTCACCGTCATCGTCGGCGGCTCGTTCGGAGCCGGTAATTACGCATTGTGTGGCAAGGCGTACGATCCGTGGCTGATGCTGGCGTGGCCAAACGCCCGGTACGCCGTCATGGGAGCCGATCAAGCGGCCGACACGCTGCTCAGCCTGAAAGTCCGCGACGCTGAACGTTCCGGCCAACCACTCTCCGAGCAAGAGAAACAACGGTTGCGAGACGAAATACAACAGCAATACGAGAAACAAAGCGACATTCGCTATGGCGCCGCACGCGGTTGGGTCGATGCCATCATCGCTCCCGGCGAAACGCGACGCTGGCTAGCGGAAGCGTTGAACGTGATCCCGCCGATGAGCGATCGCACGGAATTTCGAACGGGTGTGTTACAGGTCTAAGAGGCGCCGGCGAGCGGCATGCGTCAGCTTGCCGGCTTTTCACTTTGTCGGCGTATCCGGCAAGCTGACGCATGCCGCTCGCTTAAAAACATTCGGGGTATACTTACATCGAGCAACTACCGGCGTGGCGAGGATTCGAGAATGACACAAGCCGTCCGAATCGGAAACGCACATGGCTTCTGGGGCGACCGCATTGACGCGGCGGCCGAGATGCTGGCGCTCGAACCCGATCTCGACTACGTGACGCTCGATTTTCTGGCGGAAGTGTCAATGTCGATCCTCGCCCAACAACGTCAGCGTGATCCGGATGCCGGATTTGCCCGCGACTTTGTCGACGTCGTGACGTCTCTCGCCGGGTACTGGAAGTCCGGTGGCAAGTGCCGCGTCATCACGAATGCGGGCGGTCTGAATCCGCTGGGTTGTGCGATGGCGTGCCAGCAGGCACTCAGCGCGGCCGGTTGCGAACACCTTGCGATTGCAGTCGTGACGGGTGACGACATGCTGGAAGTCCTGCAAACCGACGCGGCGGCCGATGTTCACAGTGACCGATCCAGAAACCTCGACACTGGCGAACCCCTCTCGAACGTCGCCGATCGGCTGATCACCGCGAACGCCTATCTCGGAGCGGAACTGATTGTCGACGCGTTAGCTCAAAGAGCCGACCTCGTCATCACCGGCCGAGTGGCTGATCCCAGCCTGACGGTTGCGGCATGCGTGCATCATTTCGTTTGGGACTGGAACGACCACGATCGTCTGGCCGGCGCGACCGTTGCCGGACATCTGATCGAATGTGGAACTCAGGTCACCGGCGGCATCTCGACCGACTGGCTGGACGTGCCCGACATCGAACGAATCGGCTTTCCGATTGTCGAGGTCGCGGACGACGGAAGCTGTGTTGTCACCAAACCACGCGGCAGTGGCGGTATCGTCACCGATCTCACAGTGCGTGAACAATTGGTCTACGAAATCGGCGATCCGGCCGAGTACTTGTCTCCCGACGCGACGGTCTCGTTCTTGTCATTGCAGGTCGAGCAACAGGCGCCGAACCGGGTGCGCGTCAGCGGCGGGACCGGTGCGCCGCCGCCCGACAGCTACAAAGTCAGCGCGACATACCGCGACGGATTCCGCGCTGCCGGGCAATTGACGATCTACGGAACCGGTGCTGTCGAAAAGGCCCGCCGTGCTGGCGAAATGGTGCTGCAACAGTTGGAGAACGATGGCATCCAATTTCGCAACACGTTGGTGGAATGTCTGGGGAGCAGTGCGTGCCATCCCACGTCGATGGAGCTGCCGGAACTCAAGGAAACCGTACTTCGCATCGCCGTTGAAGACGAGTCGCGGGAATCGGTCGAGCGGTTCACGCGAGCTGTGATGGCGCTCATCACGGCTGGCCCACAGGGGACCACCGGGTACGCGGAAGGCCGCCCGCGCGTCCATCCCGTGATCCGCTATTGGCCCTGCCTGATCGATCGCGAACGCGTGAAGGCGGACGTTCGGATCCTCGACAATCCCGACATCAACAGCGACCCGACGAATTGGGAGGGCGAGGCTCCCGCCGAGCCGCGCTCGACTCGGCCCACAGCGCGGCGCGAGCCTCGCCCTCCCGGCAAACCCTCACGGTTGATCGACATGGCCTGTGCCCGCAGCGGTGATAAAGGCATTCACGCAAACATCGGCGTCATCGCACGCCAGCCCGCGGACTTTGATCGACTGTGCGACGAACTGACGCCGCAACGAATTGCCGAATGGCTCGGCATCGAAGATGTGAACCGCGTTGAACGCTTTGAACTCCCGAATCTGAGTGCGTTGAATTTTGTCGTTCGCCGCATCCTCAAAAATCCGCTCCGCTCGGACGCGCAAGGAAAAGCACTCGGACAAGTGCTGCTGCAAATGCCGCTCTCGAATGCCGGAGAACCTCAATGAGCGATTCCATTCTGAGTGTCGAAACCAACGACGGAGAACCCGATCGGTTGGATTTGCGCGAGCACCAAGTCCGGCAGGCGGAAGAATTGCTGTTCACGGTACAAGACTCGCCGAGCTTTGCGAAAGAGATGTTTTTCGGACGCTTCGTGGCCGACCAAGTGTTTCCCTATCCGCGACTGACGGCTGAAGAGCGGCCAAGAGTCGAAACGGCGTTGTGCGAGTTGCAAGACTTTTGCGACGCGCATCTCGATCCCGACGCCATCGACCGGCAGGCCGACATACCACGCGACGTGATCGACGGGCTGGGCCGCTTGGGAGTGCTGGGAATGACGGCTCCCGAATCGGTTGGCGGACGCGGGTTTTCTCAATTGGCCTATTGCCAAATCCTGGAAGAATTGGGCAGTCGTTGCAGTGCGACTTCCATTTTTGTCAACGCGCATCATTCGATCGGCATGCGGGCGTTGTTGTTGTTCGGAACTGACGAACAGAAACGGAAATGGCTGCCCGATCTGATCAGCGGACGCAAGCTGGCCGCGTTCGCGTTGACCGAAACGCAAGCAGGTTCCAACGCGGCCAATGTGCAGACCGAGGCGATTCCGTCCGCCGACGGGTCGCACTATGTCCTGAACGGCGAGAAACGATACATCACCAACGGAGCCATCGCCGATGTCTTGACCGTCATGGCTAAAACGCCGGTTCCCGGCAGTGACCGATCGGCAGTGACGGCCTTCCTTGTGACTCCCGACACGCCGGGCTTTCATGTTGTAGAACCGCGCATGGAAAAGCTCGGAATCCGCGGCACGGCCACCGCGAAACTCGCATTCGAAAACATGGCCGTTCCCAGCACGAACGTGTTGGGTCCCGTGGGCAAGGGATTGCGGCTTGCGTTGACCGTTCTCGATTTCGGGCGCACGACATTCGGAGCCTGCTGCACGGGAGCCGCCAAGTCGAGCCTGCGCCTGGCAACCGAGCACGCTCGCACACGCCGGCAGTTCGGCCGGACGCTGGGCGAATTCGAATTGGTTCAGAAGAAACTCGCTCGCATGGCCACGTGGACTTATGCGATGGAATCGATGACAACCGTCACCGCCGGACTGATCGATCGTGGGTTGGACGACTACATGTTGGAAACCGCCATGCTGAAGGTCTACAGCACCGAAACACTTTGGACGATTGTCAATGACGCGTTTCAGATTCACGGCGGCGCGGCCTACTTCACGGATTGCCCGTTGGAACGCATGCTGCGTGACGCGCGCATCAATCAGATTGGCGAAGGCGCGAACGAAGTCTTGACGTCGTTCATCGGGCTGGTCGGCATGCGAGGTCCTGGCGAACGCTTGCGAGCCGTCTGGGACGGCTTGCATCGCCCGTGGAATCATTTCGGCTTGCTGGCGAAGTTCGTGGGACAAGAATTGGCGAGGCCATTCGCTCGTCCGAAAATACTAGTTCAAGCTGCCGAATTGAGTACAGCGGCGGCGAGGCTCGGCCGATTGATCAACCGATTCGCGGCGACGGTCCAACGCGCGCTGATCCGTCACCGCGAGGAGATTCTGGAACGCCAGCTTGTGCAAGAGCAAATTGCAATCGCGGCGATGGAACTGTTCGCATCCGCATGCGTTCTGAGCCGCCGCGACGCGGAACTAACCGACCACGTGGTCACACCAACGTGGAGTGACGCAGCCGCGAAATTGTTCCTGACGGAATCGGCCGACCGAATTACGCAGGCATTGTATCGTGTGAAGAAGAATCACAACGTTCAGATCACTAATGCCGCAAAGCAGGTGTTGAAAATCAACTAGCAACTGTGCAAGCATTAGTTCCTCGATTAACGGCAAGCCGAAGGCGACGATGTTGCATGGTTTGTATTGCATTTGGTACGCGCCGTCGCCTGCGGCTTGCCGTTAAACGATCCGAAACAATCATGCCGTTTCGATGTCGGCGGCGTCTTGCAATTCGAAGTGTTCGATCGCTTGTTCACGCAGCTTGAATTTCTGAATTTTGCCCGTGACGGTTGTTGGGAAATCATCGAGAAACCAGACGTAACGGGGCGTCTTGAAACGTGCCAAACGCGTGCGGCAAAAGTCGCGGACTTCGTCTTCGGTGGCCGATTGTCCGGACCGTTGTTTGATGCACGCCAGAATTTCTTCGCCGAACTTTTGATCGGGAACACCGACAACTTGTACGTCCTCGACCGCGGGATGTTGATACAAAAGTTCTTCGATTTCGCGGGGAGAAATATTTTCGCCGCCGCGAATGATCAGGTCCTTGATGCGCCCGGTAATGCGGTAATAACCATCGGGTTCACGCAGTGACATATCACCCGTGTGCAGCCATCCGTCGGCGTCGATTGCCTTGGCCGTGAGTTCAGGTTGGTTGTAATAGCCCAACATGATGTTGTGGCCGCGAGAACACAATTCTCCGGCGACCCCGTCTGGTTGTTGTTCGCCGGTTGCCGGATCGATGATTTTGACCTCGACATCGGGGATCGCCCGGCCGACTGTCCCGACGCGC
>CAUZVF010000067.1:0-11242 GCA_963582955.1 Planctomycetota bacterium | reverse complement strand
GTTCGTCATCGGCAGCCGGCGGTACTGGGAAATTCATGGATTGGCCATTGGGCGACCCGGCATCCATTGGTACGGTATCCATTGGTACGGTATCGTCTTGTTCTTCGATGCCGAAGAGCGGTCCATGAATCTCTTCGGCCGACTCGACGACAAAGTGCATCCGCTCGGTCTCGATCTGCTTGATTCGCTCGGAATCTTCGTCCGTCTCGATGATTCTTGGCGTCAGGAAGATCAGCAATTCCGTGCGGCGAGTGCTTGTCGAATCGAATCGAAACGCCCGTCCCAGAATGGGGATGTCGCCCAACCAAGGAACTTTGCGTTCGAGGGATTCAACCTCGTTGGTAATCATGCCGCCAATCACAACCGTCTGGCCCGATTTCACGGCCACTGTCGTTTGCGCCGTGCTGGTGTCGATGATGGGGGACTCGAGCGTCTGCAAATTCGCGGTCAACGTCGTCGTTGTAAACAAAGGCACGCCTTGGCCGCTCAAAGCACTCTTTGTTGCGAGAACTTCCATCACGACGGTGCCGTCAGGGCTGATTCGCGGCGTGACCTCCAGGAGGATTCCAACGGCCGTCTCGGTGAGTAGTGGCGAGGTACTGCCGGTATTTTCATTAATTTCGACATCCGTAATCCGCGGAACAAGTTGTCCGACGTGAATCGAAGAGAACTGATTGTCCAACGTCCGAATTTGCGGACGGCTCAGAATCTCGACGTTTCGCTGTTGCGAGAGTGCTCGCAGCAAGACGCTGACACTGTCGGAACCGGCTGACAGAATCAGCCCGCCAAATCCGAGTTCACTGTTAATTCGTCCCGTCGCGAAGTTGCTGAGACCTTGAGGTCCGACCTTTCCCTTGTTCGCGAGAGGGTTGGCGTTGTTACCCAATATGGGATTGTTGAACAGAAATCCAGGATTAGTCTCCTGAGAAATGATGGTTTCGGTGATGACTTGATTGTTTCCGGCGGTCTGAGTCGTGGTCGGGAGGGTTTGGATGTCTTCAAGGAAACTGCGGTTGAACAGCACGGAATCCTGGAAACCCAGTTCAACCCCCAACTCGTCGTCGTTTTCCAGGACAACTTCAACCAACAACGCCTGGATCATGACTTGCTGAGGCGCGCGATCGAGTTCCTTGACCAAGTCCCGAACTTGATCAGCGTAACGTGGCGACACGCTGATCAGCAAATTGTTCGTCGTCTCGTCGGCGATGACAACGATTTCCTGCTCCATCAATTCGTAAGGGCTGAGCAGATCGGGATCGGATTGCTGCAGGCTCCGCAAAGTCTCGCGGAAATTGTTGATCGAGTCGGCGACGAACGGAGCATAACTGTTCTTCAATTTAATGACGATGGTGTCGCGTTGCCGCATTTCGGCGTCGTCCAGCGTGTAGACGATGGCTTCGACAACTCCCAACGCGGCAGCTCCGCCGACGGCCATGATCGTGTTCGAACGTGAGTCAACCGAGAATTTCAGTGGGATCAGATTGCTGCTGGCATCGGTTGCGCCGGCCAATTGAATACCCAGCGGGCTTTGCTGATTCGTCGATTGTTGCTCGACCAGCAAATCTTCCAGGATTTGAGCGACAAGGTTGGCATCGGCGTTGGCCAGCGTGAAGACTTTGATCTCAGCAACTTGTGTCGCCGGCTGGTCATATTGTTCGATCATCGCCGCCAGCATTTCCATACTCTGTTCGGGAGCGATCACGGTCAGGCTGTTCGTACGCGGATCGGCCGAAACGCGGACATCGGTCAACAAGCCGGAACGGACAATGCGCTGGTTGTCTCCGTCACCGGTTGTGAATTCGATCACCGAACTCTTGGTTTCCGTCAGTTCCCGGTTTTGTCCGCCGCCTTGGCCAAATCCACCAAATTGGCCCTGTCCCTGTTGTTGAGGAAACAAGACGCTTTGAATCGCGCTGGTGATGATTTCGGCAAGCTCTTCGGCAACCGAATTGTTCAGTTTGAAGACCTTCATTTTCACAACCGAGTCGGAAAAGTTGACGTCGATTCGTTCGACCAACAACGCGACTTCCTCGAGATCACGAGGATTCGCCTGCACAACAACCGTGTTGGTGCGGGCGTCGGCGATGGCTTTGACACGTGTGCCCAGTCCCTGCGGATCGGGGTACAAAGCGTCAATTTGCGTGACAACTTGTGATGCAACCGCGTATTTCAGACCGAAGATTGCAAACGTGGTGCGTGGGTCGACCGGCTGGTCAAGCTTGTCAATCAGGTCGAGAACCGACGCGACTTCGTTCTTGGAAGCCAGGATCAAAATCGCATTCGGTTTCACCACGGGGACAAAACTGATGGCGTTGGTTTGCTGAATGACCCGGCCGCGCGCGCTCGCCATTCGTTCATAAACCGTCGTCAACAATTCCGACAGAGCCTCGCTATCGACGTCTTTGAGGATTCGCAGATGAATCTCGGGCGTCGTGCCAACCGCCAACTCTTCAATCTGCCGGATGACTTCCATGACAGCTTCGACATCGGCTTCATTTCCACGGATGATCAAGACACCCAAATCGTCCAGCGATTCCACCGTTACTTCACTCCGCAATCCACCGATCCCACGCGGCTGATTTTCACCAGCGGGCTGTTGGCCCGGTTGCGTTTGCGGTCTGGCGTTCTGACGTGGGGCGTTGGCGTCGCGCTGGGCGGCGTTCGTTCCGCCTTGTGCGACCATGACTCCCACAACAGGGTTCAAGAATCTGGCGATTTTGGCGGCATCTTTAGTGGTGGCAACCAAGTGAATATTTTGGTCGGACGAAGCCGGCATCGCATCCATCCATCGAATCAAGCGTTCCAATGATTTCCCGCGACGGAGGGGTGCCTGAATCACGATTTGATTGGCCTTGGTATCGAGTCCCAGTTGAAACAGCTCTTGATTGGGTTTCGCTCCGGCGGCCGTGGGACGTTGATTGGCAACCACGCGAAACGCCGGCAAACCCGCCGGACCAGCGTCCAAGAGTTCCGCGCGATCCTTGAAAGCGTCGTAGATCTTCCGCGAAAGAACCGTGGCGTTCTTGTTTCGGATGAGAACGGGAATCAGCGTGTCCGCGTCGCTGACCGGTGGCCCCAGATGTTCGTTGTGGTGTACGTGCTGGATGTTTCGACGTGACCCTCGTGTCGCGGCGTAATCAGCTTGGCGAACGTTGTCACCTTGACGCTGAGTGCGTGGGTCAAGTCGCGTGCGACCTGGCTGATGCGGCGCCTGCGGATATTGGTGCGACGCCTGCTGAATGTCTCGTACGTTGTGCCGAGGATGCGACGGAGTTGATTTGGGAACAACCGCTCGCGAATAGCGATTTCGGTCGGCTTTTAGTTCGAGCACGACCAAATAGTTCGACTTACGCATCAGCCGGTATCCCTGCGGCCTCAATTCTCGATCGAGTACCCGCATGGCTTCGGACAGCGTATAGCGACGCCAGTCGTGCCGAGTGAACCGTCCTTTTAACGGCGTGTCCATGACCAACGTCAACCCGTTGGCTTTGGCCACGTTGTTCAGCACCTTTGACCAACTGGCATTCAGGTAGTTCAACCTCACTGTACGAGAGGCTCGTCCCCGATGCTCGGCCGCATGCACGGTTGATGATGAGAAACCAACCGCCCCCGCCCCGCACCACGGCATCGTTTGCCAGAGGATGGTGGCTGATAAGAAGACTCGTCCGAGGACGTTTGAACTGCGTACGTTTGTCGTTGTTGTTCTTGAAGTGGCCAAGGTAACCTCCCTGTACAATTGCCCCCAACCGCGTGGATCCTTCCACGCGTCCAACCATGATGCCGATCGTACGGACAAGAGCCGCCCAATTGACAAGACATGGTCTTTCCCATCTATCGGCAAAGTCTGACATGCCGTCTGAGAGAGAATCTCGAAAGTGCAACGAATTGCGGGAAGAATCGCCGTCTCGTAAGTAACAACAGCACAATGACTTACGGCCCGGCGGCTGGCATTGGTACTTTTGGAGACGAAGTTTGCACGTTCTTTGGCTTCTGATTCTCGACTTTTCGGATATCGCGCAGGTGCTTGCCCAGTTCCAGACGATATGTCTGATTCTTGATTTGCATCAGTATGAAGTCGCGGCCAATGGCCATGACAAAGCCTTCGATACCGGCGTATTTCAACGTTTCGCCTTCGCGGACAACGAGGTATTTGTCGTTGGAACGATCATAGAATCGTGCCTGCCGGTCGTCGTCAGCTTCGAAGATTCCCGTCAGGTGCGTGAATTGAGCGGCGTCGTCCAACAAGTCGACGGGGATCTTAATGGACGCGGTCATTGGCGGGTTGCCGTCGTCGGTAACGTTGACGGTCAATTCCACTCGGCCTGGTTGCGAACTGACATCGGGCGTCCATTTCAAAGCTCCGGTGTTCGGATCGATTGACGAACCAGCCGGAGAACCTTCTGGCAGTGCGAAAGTTAACTTGTTGGCGGGTTCATCCTTGTCGGCCGCCTTGACGCTGATCGCCAACTCTTGGCCGATGATGGCAGTTTGGTCTCCGACTTTCTCGATCACGGGAGCCGTATTCAAATTGCGTAGCGTGATCGCGACTGTCTCAACAATCGGTTCCGGCGTTGCATCGGACGATGCTTTCAATGTGAATTTGTATTCACCGAGTGCAACATCGTCGCCGGGCGTCCAACTGACCTTTCCCGTCCGTGGATCAAAACTCAGCTCTTTCAATTCGTCCGCCACGTCTTGGATGGTCAATACCGCTTTGCCCTGCTTGGGGTCAAATCCGGTGGCTTTGACTTCCAATGCGAGTTTTTCATTTCGAGCGATCGCGCGCGTTCCCGTGATCTCCAGTTTGGGCTCGTACTTGGCCGGCTTGGCAAACGGATTCAGTTCGACGAGCGATGCGAATTCCTCAAGCGTGCTGGATTGCATTTCGTCCTTGACCGGAGCCAATTCGATCGTCGTACCCTTTTCATGTTTCGTGCGGCTGCTGGAATCGACGGCGCGTGAGATTGTCCAGGCATTGCCGTCCGTACCTGTCACATTGACGTACTCTTTGCCAATGCGGACTCGAAACGGGGGCTTTCGTTGGAATTCATCGGCACCAACGACCTTCCACGACGTTGAATCAGCATCGACCGAATCGGAAAGCCGCGTTCTGGCGAACAACGAATTCTGAACTGACGCAGCCGCATCGGGCAATGACAGACCTTCCGCCGTCAGCGTCATTTCGAGCACGGGATCGCCTTGGTTTTGCTGGCTCTCGAGACCGAGGCTGACAATGCGATGCATCAGGTCTGCCTGATAAAAGCGATACAGGAATTGGCGCACTTGATCGACGTTGCCTTCCGCAACCACTTTGATCTGGATACCCACGAATGCCATTTTTCGTTTGGCCGACATTCGTTCGGGCGTGACCTTGACGTTCTTAAACTCAAGCGCGACCTCGGCCAAATCATGTAACCACTCTTTGTAAACGAGCGTCGCTTTCTCGGGGCTGGGCGGCAGGCTCTGCCGCTTCCATTTATTCATTTTGCCGAGTTTGCGAATCTCGTCGATCTCTTCCGTTTCCAAATTATCGAGATCGATTTTGGTGTCGTCGAGTTTCTGTTCGGCGTTCCAAACGGTCCCCATCAAGAATTCGCCCGTGCTTTCGCCGAAGACTCCGTAGAAGACGGCGACGAGCAGTCCGATCAGTAGTTTCAATTCACGTGATTGCATTAGACCGGCCCTCCGACACGAGACTTTCTTGACTTATCACTTCGACTGTCACCAGTCCGGGTGTCGTTCTTTTTGGATTTCTTCGTCTTCACGTTCTTACTGCCCTTGGGCGGCGATTCGGGTTGCGGGTGTTGCAACGAGACATTCAATTCGAACTTCTCGGGGTATTCGGAATCGCGTGAGTTGGTCGATGCTTTATTGGGTTGAATCTTGAATATGTCGAGGTTGTTGATGCGAATTTTCAACGACTGCACATCGTTACGGCTCTTGGCCGCGCCTTCGGCGGTGATTGTTCCCAAAGTCGTCGTCCCCTGGCTGATTCTCAATTCGCTAAGGTAGAACTGTTCGGTACCGTCCATGATCTGCACAATCCGTTGCATTTGATCCAGCGAATTGACACTGCCTTTCACCCAATCGGTGACTTGGCCGTGTGCGACCAGTACAGGCTGGTTCTTTTTTTGACTGGCTTTCAACTCTTTAATTCTCGCCAATTTCGTTATTGTTTCGTTCTCCATCGACCGGACTTCGAAATAACGCCAGCCGAAGAATGCCAACAGCAATGTGGCGACCGCCGCCGCGATTGCTCCGGCTTTGTGGATGCGGCGGTCAGGTTTGACTTCCGGCTTGCGAGGATTCAAGAAGTCAACCGATTCGACCAGCCGGTCTTCACGAGCCAACAGCATTCCCACCGGGCCGGCGTACAATGTGTGATTGCCGGGCGTTTTCTTGGTGGACAAGGTGACGCCGGCCGCCTTCAACGGATCGATCGTCTTGACGTCGCAGTCGTCACCGGCGATCGTCGTGATGGCCATTCGTTTTTCGAGTGCCGCGACCAGTGGCCGCGTTTCTTCCTCGGAACCCAACACCCAGGCACGTCCGATGGAGATCTCTAATTGCGTCTTTTGAAGAGCAACAAACGACCGGCTGATTTCGGCCAGAATCGACTGAGCGTCATGTTCTTCCGTTTCATCGCCGCCGAGCCGTGCCGAGTGAGAAAACAACAATGCCCGTTGCCGGACGATGGAAATCTCGACACGATTGCCGTGCTGTGAAACGATCAAGCTGGAATCCGTTGCGCCGGCCCGGTCGCCACTCTGTTCAACGCGCGAGATCAACTCGGCCACCGCCACGGGAGTGATCCCCAGCGAAACAAGTTCCACGCCGGCTGTTTGCAAGACCTTTTTGATCGTGTCGGACAACAGCTTCGAAATCGTCGTCATCAAGACTTCGAGTCCTTCGAATCCTTTTCGCGCCGGCAACGGCAAATGGTCGAGATGTAATTGGTTCAGAGGCAACGTCGATTTCGTGGACGCCTGAAATCGTACGAGATCGGGTATCTCGGATTTCGGCGAGGCGGGAAGTTCCAAGTGCCGCACGACGGCATCTTCACGCGGCAACGCGACGATAGCCTGGCGGTCGGAAACACCGGCTTCGGCCAATTGGCCCTTCAGCCATTCGCCCGCGGCTTCGGGGCTTTGCATCGGATTGATGTCTTCGGGCCACGTCAGCGTGAAACACCGTTTGATTTTCACACGGCCGCGCGAAACGTCGGCTTCAACGCCGCACAGTTGGTTTTTTTCCCAGTCGATTGCAAGCATGTTATTCTCCAGCCACCGCAAGTGGTTTGTTTAGATCGCTACAATTCGAGTCAGTAACTTCTGCCAAAACAAACTGACTGTTTCGACGGAAGTTTCTTGAGAGGAGTCACCTTTTATCTTCAATCACGTTTCGACCGAACACAAGATCGAACAGCGACTTTCAAATTCACCGGCTAATCGCGCCGGTTTCCAAGACGCGGCGTGAGTACCCTTTTCCAAGATCCGTCAGGTCGCGAACGAAAATAGTTTTCGGAATTGATTCGGTGGCATCGATCACGGCTTCCAACCGCGTGAAGGGTCCGCCCTCGTCAAAATAACCAACGACCTGAGCACGATAGACGTGACCTTCAGCCGTCATAAACCGGTCGAGCTGCCGCATTTGCGTGATTTCCAACTGGCCTTCAATCAAGAGCCATCCACACGTGTTTCGCATCGAGATTTCGTCAATCAGCGGTTCACCGGCCGATCCGATCATTTGCCGGTCAATGATTTCTTGTGCGACTTCGACAGGCATGTCGGGGATCCCCTGAAGAACTTCGAGCCGCGCTTGATTGATGTTGATGCGAGCGGGAATGATGGGATCATCAGTCAGCGATAACGTGTCGAGCAAAATTGGCAGGTTTTCCTGCAAATCACCCGAATCGATCTGCCACGGACTTTCGATCGTCACCGGCTCTTCGGCGATTTGTGCCTCCACTTTGACGCCCACCAAATCGTAAATTGACCCGAGCTGATACTGTCCGCCCTGAGAAAGATCGAGACCACCGCGTGTCACAGTGCCGTTTTCGGCCGCGCGAAACAGCGCGTTGGCTGTTGACTGCGCCAGTTCTTGTAATTCGGTCGCGCCCGCTTGTGTGTTATTTCTTTGGCTACTCGATGACGTGGATCCACCCTCTTCGTCAAACGTTTGGGACGGATCTTGGTAGGCTCCGTAAATTCGATAGGCGACAATAAAGCGTGCGGTGTCCTCGTCGAATTCTTCTTCTAATGCATCGAAGAGTTGGTCGAGTGCATTCTCATTCACATTGATTCGTTCGGACCCGTCGGATCGCCGGTTTGCCTCGCGGCTGTAAACAGTCAGATAGGCACTCCAGCCGAGTTCCAGCACGCCGTCGCTGTTGTCAAAAGGCGGAGTCTTGTCGCCATCGTTTTCGTTGGGATCCAGCAGCCCGTTGCGGTTCGTGTCTTCTCCGTAAAGCAATTCGGGAGTCATCCCGCTGACGAGCAACAATTCGTCGAGTGATTCCAGTTTCCCGTTCTTGGCGGCATACGGCTGATCCAACGACATGTAGACTTCGTCTTCCGCGCCGTACTCGCGTGGTTCGGTATTTTCGTCGAGCCAATCAAGCATCGCGTCAGCGATTTCTTCGGTCATGTAGGGAAGGTACATCAGCCGTTCGCGAGTTTTCTCTTGGCTGATCGGGTCGTCGGCATCTTCGTCCTGGAGCAGAAAATTCATATTCAGTTTCGACGACTCGTCGATCAGGCCAAACCGGATCGAACTGGTTGATTCGTCACTTTCGATGGGCGCGACGATGCTGAATCTTCCGCGGCCCCGGCGGTTTTCCGAGTCCTTGACCAACACGTCCTGAAACATGTCAGGGTTGTGGTAGTAATTGCGGTCGGCGTCCTCCGCAATGTCGCCAACGGTCGCCATGATCAATTCGACTCCCGAATCGGCGTACAATCGCGTCTGCACGCCCCGAAGATGCATCGCTGCCGCTTGGTGTTCGCCAACCATGGTCATTGAAAATGTGTACGCGCTCAGCGTAAAAATGGCGATGATCACCAAGACTGCCAACAGCACGCTGCCCCGGCGTGAGTCATGAGCTTTCGTCTTCGTACGTTTCGCGAAGGTCGGGTTGCGTGTTAACGAAGTGTGAGTCGCGGACATCACCGTCGGGCTTACTCCGGCGGAATGACGATTGTTTGCAAGATGTTGGTTGTGCATCGCAATTCCCTCTCAATAGTCCGAAGACGCATCCGTTGGATTGGCGAGCGGAAGATGGACGACAAGGCGATATTTTTCGGTCATCGCGCTGACAACTTTTTGCGTGAGCATGTTGTCGGTTGCTTCCGGGGCACGGAAACCGATTTCGATGACGATCGCTGACGGCAACCGGCCGTAGGCCTTGCTGTCCCATTCGTCCAAGACATCCGGTCCGTCCAAATACTGAAACTGCAAAAAGTCGACTTCTTCAGCGAGCATTCTGGTTCGTGCCGCCAGTGATTGCAGGTCGCCATTGGCATCGGCGAGATCCATGGCCAACCGGTCGCCCGACATGCGAGCCAATCCTTCGACGTCGGAACCGATCTGATCGGCGACCATTTCCTGCAAGGTGCCGCCATCCTCGCCGGCCAGGAAATACGAGACCGATTGAAGGTCGCTTTGGACGGGCGGCGGTTCGCCGTCATCCGCGCCCCGCGAAATCATCTGCGTGCGGGACGGCCGGCTGATATGCAGTACCAGTGACGTCGCGTTGCCGACAACCCCGACACCGCCGCCGGCAAACGCGTCGGCGGGATCAGCAACTTCGATCGATTCCAAATCGGTATCCGAACCGCTGCCATCATCGGTGATCAGGCCCGACGTATTGTCGCCGGTCTCTGATTCCGAGTCCGCTTCGCTGGGCGGCGCCTCTTCCTCTTCTTCCGGAGCATACACGACGCAGCGGATGTCGGTGGCAATCTCTTTGAGCAACGATCGCGCCAATTGCGCCCGCTTCACATCCTCGCGCCCGGACATGACGAATTTGTAATGCAGATCCAACGCCGCGTACACGGCAGCGAGCAACGCAACGGTCAGACTTAATGCGAGCAGAATTTCGAGCAGCGTGAAACCACGATTGTTGGGCACGCGACGAACATCAGTTTGAGACATCGAACGCATCATTCCATGTCCCCGCTTAAGTCATCGAATTCCATGAAGACCGCGGGATCGCGGACGTAACGGCTGAGTGTTGTGGACACCGAGGAATTGTCGCTCTCGCCGTTGTAGGACACGGTAACGACCAGTTCGAGCAAATCGATATGCGGGCCGTCCAGAACCTGCATGCTCCAGGACCAATTCTCATCATCATTTTCGAATTTGCCGTCGCTAACGTCTTCAACAGGTTCGAATCCCGATACGACTTCGGCGATTTTTGCCTCGCCCCGCATGACGGCCTGCGTCAGCAACCGCGATTGCACGGCGGCACTCGTACCCGTCGCAATCAGTTGGCTCAATGCCGACATCGACATGACGAAGATGCCCACTGCCAGAATGACTTCGAGCATCGTCAGCCCAGACCGGCAATGCCGTGATGAATTCTTGTCGCCGAATTCGCAAGAATTCGGGTTGACCGGCATTCCCCCCGAACTCTTGCGAGTCCGGATTCGCGGTGGCGGCTCGCTGTTTCGGTGGCACCGTGGATTCTGTTTGACGCGACGGACTCTCATTCGGTGCCCTCCTTGCTCAGAGGACCGATCGAAACCGAGCCGGTCAGTCCGCGCAGCACGAACTGAATCGATTGTTGCTGCGAGTCTTCGACGACGAACTTCGAATCTTCAGCGGTGCCGTCGGCGTAAAACAAGATCGGCCGTGACCAGGCAACTGATTCGAGATCGTGAGAATTCGGCAACCCGGCCAGAAACTCGGCATCGATACTTTCTGATTCCTTCGATGCGTCTTGTGGCAGCTTGAATGCCATTCCCTCTTTCAGCTTGTTCGCGTATTTGAATTGCGTGCCGGCTGAGGAATCGTCGTCACCGGCCAATTCCATTTCGTACGGGATGACCAAATAGTTTTCACCGTCTGGTTCATAGCGAAACTGATAGGTGATCGATTCATCGAGAGCGTAGTACCGGGCTTGCCCCAAACACGTTTGGACGTTGGATACCGCTTCGTCCAACGTGTAGTCTCTATACATACGATTCAACGGCGGCCAAACAATCGCCATCGTTGCCACCAACACCGAAAGCACGAGCATGAT
>CAUZVF010000066.1:0-11303 GCA_963582955.1 Planctomycetota bacterium | reverse complement strand
CGGCAAGCGGGCTGAGATCCGGATTCAGATACCAAACGATGCAGGCCAACCCGGTAAACGTCCACGCCATTGTGCAAAAACGTTTGATGAAGTTTCCAACTGTGAAACCAAACCTGCCTTCGAATTCGGTCTTGCCGGCGCCACAAACTCCCATAATGTGCGGCTGGACAACGATTCCCGCCAAAGCCGTGAACGACAACATGAAGACATAGAAATAAGTGATTGGTTCTTTTCCCAGACTCGCCGCCACCTCGGCACTGGCAACCAGATCCAACATGCCGTCTTTCAGGTCGCCAAATTTGTGCAGTTCTCCGAATCCACCGATCATGTTGAAGACGAAAGGCAACAACAGAAACGAAAACGCGATCGTCAAAATCCCCTGAATAAAGTCGGTGATGATGGCCGCGCCTAACCCGCCCGCCATTCCGTAAGTGACGAACATAATCGTCATTGCGAGAATCGCCAATTCGTAACCATCCAGCAGCCGCCAGCCAGCTCCGTAAACCCGCAGAACATCGACCTCTTTGACTTCGTCTCCGCCGTCGATTCTTTCCTTGACGGTCACTTTTTTGATCGGATATGTCCATTCCCGCGTGTTGTCGATGACTTCCCACTCACTGCCGGCCGTGACAACTTTGACGGTCACGTCGTTGGTCAATCGGCCTTTCGACTTCTTGAACTTGGCTGTCAGTGCATCGGATAGAACGCCTTGGTCGAGGTCTTCCTGCATGTCGAGTTCAAGGCGATCGATAAATGGGGTAGTGCCCAATTTCAGGACCGGGACGTGAATATTCATTCGCTCGGCGACGTCATCCAATTCTCCGCCTGTCAACGCGTTGACCATTTTGCCGCTGCCGTAAAGGCCGCTGGCAATGAACACGATCGACATGATGATTCCGAATAACGAATACAGCGTGGCCGTACTGGGACCATAGCGGGCTTCAAAGAAGTCGGCGGTCGTCAGAGCCCGCATGCGTCGCATGACGGGGGCCACAATCCAATAGAACGGAGTTGCCCACAACCACAAGAATTGCCACCAGATACCGGCCAAGCCGACACGCCACGTTCCCGCAACGACGCTGACAGCCTGCTCGCTGCTAGTTCCCGAGCCAAAAGCGAAGAACATCATGAAGACTTTGCCGAACCGGCGTCCGCCCATGAAAAAGTCTGCCATTGTTTTGACTTTGGTGAAAGACCAAATGCCAATGGCCAGGATGACAATGAAATAGACAAGCAGAACGAGCCAGTCAGCGGTCTGCAGACCCAGAAAACCGGCGGCGGCAAACATTGGTGTCATGGACAATCCTGTCGAGAATCGAAAAATCGGTGACATCAGTAATCGCGAATGCTTCAGAGTACAGTCGCAATTGACGTGTTGCAAACGGGGCAACGAGATGGCCTTGACCAGAACAGCAGCGGCTCTTGCTGGTAAGTCGTGTGAATTCGGCTAGATTGGAACTTTGGAACGGGACCAAGAAAATCCGGCAATTGAAGTAGCCGAAGTCGTGAGACTTCGGGGGAAACTGAAACTTCACGGCTTCAACTACGAGTTTGCCGACAAAGCATGATCCCGGCGGAATTCCGTCATCCCAAGTCGATACGGGTACTAATGAAACAGATCTTAGGAATCCTGGGGCTACTGCTATTTGTGATCGTTGGCACGGCGTTGATGAACGACAATTTCTTGTCGGCGTACAACATTCAAAACACCGTTAATTGGACAGCGCTGTTCGGGATCATCAGCATTGGTGTCGCGTTCGTCATCATTACGGGTGGCATTGATCTGTCGATTGGTTCGGTAATCGGTTTAACAGGTGTGCTACTGACAATGTTCTTGTCAGTCAGTTACGAACCGCTCGAAGAGGAATTCACTGTCGACCGCGTCATTCCAAACCAGCAAACGTTGCTGCTGTACGGCGAAACGGCCGCGTTGAAACCCGGTGACAAGCTCGCAATCGAAATCTCCAAAGAGCCTCGTAATGTCCGCGAATTGAGAATCACGTCCATCGACCGACCAGATGAGAATCCAAACGGCAGTCTCGGCAGAATCAAAGTCGAACAGCCGGTCGGATGGGTTCGGCCACATTTGAAAGTGACCGTACTGTCCAAGACCCACATGAATCGACTCTTGGCGGTGATGCTGGTCATGCTAATCTCGGCGGCAATGGGGTTGATTCACGGACTTCTGATCACAAAAGTGAAGTTGCAACCATTTGTTGTCACGCTGTGTGGATTGCTGATTTATCGCGGAGTCGCCCGATGGCTGACCGGCGACGAGACTCAAGGCTTTGGCGGAGACCACGAGTCTCTTCGTTCGCTTGCAACGGGAAAAATGGCGATCCCATTTGTTGAAGGATTCAAGCTACCGTACCCGTTCTTGATCATGATAGGTCTGGCAATCGTCGCCAGTATTTTTCTGAACCGCACGATCTACGGGCGTTATATGCAGGCGTTGGGACGCAACGAACAGGCAGCTCGTTACAGCGGCATCAACACCGATCGCATGGTGATTCTTGCGTATGTGATTTGCTCGCTGACGGCTGGGCTTGGTGGAGTGTTGTTTGCCCTCGACATCAATTCCGTCGCACCATCGGTCCAAGGTAACTTCTATGAACTTTATGCGATCGCGGCCGCCGTACTTGGCGGTTGTAGTTTGCGTGGCGGAGAAGGCTCGATTCTGGGCGTCGTCATCGGAGCCGCCGTGATGCGTGTCCTGTACAACTCGATCAATTTGCTCGGCATTCCCACTCAGTTGGAATTCGCCATCATTGGAATCGTGCTGTTGTGCGGAGTCATCGTCGACGAGGCCGTCAAAATGCTTGCTACCAAACGACGAGCGATGCGACAGGCTCGCACAATTGCGGACTCGATGAAACAATTCACTAAGAAAGAATTGGAATAGTTCAAAAGCGTGAAACAATTGCTTGCTAGTTTAACGGCGAGCCGAAGGCGACAGCGTTTCGCAGAGTGGATCGGATCCGAATCTCGCAGTCGCCTTCGGCTCGCCGTTAAACGAAGGGCGTCTCACCAACAAGGAAATTCATCATGAAACGATTCGCCGTGCCAGTTTCAATAGTCGTCGCAACATCGCTTTTGGTCACATCCGTCTGCGAAGCGGCAGAGCCAAAGGTCTTTGGAAAAACCGCCGACGGAAACACCGTTCATGAATACGTGCTGAAGAACAAGAACGGAATGAAGGCCGTCTTGATCACTCGCGGAGCCACGTTGACTCAACTCCACGTTCCCGACAAAGACGGCAAACTGGCCGACGTCGTATTGGGTTGGGACAACGTCGTCGGGTACGAATCGGAAGACAATCAGTACTTCGGTTGTACGACCGGCCGAGTTTGCAATCGAATTGCAAAGGGCAAATTCACTCTGGACGGAAAAGATTACTCACTGGCGATCAACAACGAGCCGAACCATTTACATGGCGGAGTCAAACGCAGTCTGGACAAAGTTGTTTGGAAGGCGAAATCGATCGACACCAAACAAGGACCCGGAATTCGTTTCAACTATACCAGTCCGGACGGCGAAGAAGGATATCCCGGCCAGCTAAGAGCTTTCGTGATTTACGTGCTGACGGACAAGAATCGGTTGATCATCCGTTACTCTGCCAAGACCGACAAAGTCACGCCCGTCAATCTGACGAATCACAGTTATTGGAATCTCTCGGGGCACGGCAGCGACACCGTTCTGAAACACGAACTGATGCTCAACGCCGACAAATACACGCCCACCGACGACACGCTGATCCCGAACGGCAGGATCGAATCCGTCGAAGGCACGGTCTTGGATTTCCGCAAATACCACGTCATCGGAGATCGAATCGAAGAGCTAACCGACACGGCCGCGCTCGGATACGACCACAATTTCGTGCTGAAACGCGGAGACAAAAAACTGTCACTCGCCGCCAAACTACGCGATCCCGCATCGGGTCGGGTTCTGACTGTCCTCACCGACCAACCGGGCATTCAGTTCTACTCTGGAAACTTCCTGAAAGGCCAAACAGGGAAAGGCGGCAAGACCTACAAACACCGCAGCGCGATTTGCTTGGAAACTCAGCACTATCCCGATTCGATCAACAAGCCGTACTTTCCATCCATCGTGCTGAAACCCGACGAGAAATACTCGCACATCTGCATCTACGCTTTTTCGACCGAGTAGCAGATTGGAAACCGCCAACCTGGCGTCAATCAGTGGCCGCGCTTTCATAAGTGTGAATGTTTCACCCCGTTTCACTCAATGATACAACAATCGTGTTTCACGATAGTTGCTGGAATTATGCCGCAGAAGCGAATTGCTAAAGCCTGCCTCATCATCTTTGTGATGATATGCAGCATGTCGGTCGCCAACGCCTTTTCGTCAGCATTTGTTGGTTTGATTGCAACGCAACTGGGTCACGATCTTCCACCCAGCCGGTCGTCTGGTTACGCGGGGGCCGAGGGAGCGAAGGGTGGATTTGTGATAGGAATGTGTAGTGGTGCGATTGCCTGTGGACTGCTCGCAATCGTGGCGTTGCCCATCAGCGTAAGTTGGTGGTCGGCGACTTTGCCGCTGTGTCAGTCTCGCCGTTGCCCGCCAGACGCAAGAGTACCAACTTCGAATCGGGCCGAGAATTGTTGGCTTGATCGTATTGCAAACGACGGACGACTTGGCACGCCGCGATTCGATCAATCATCGTTACGTGTCTTTCCGACGTGACGACAAGCAGTTCCCGGTGATGTGACAGGCGATCAGCAAGTTGGTCGGTCGATTCAAACCGGAATACGGGTGTGTCCAGATAGAAAACAACGGGAGTCTTCCCCATTCCAAATACGCAAATGGGTTGCTCGGGAAAGTTGCCGCGGATATGCCGCGCGAATTGGGCAGAGGGTCGGCGATAGTCGCGTCCCGGCACAATCCAGCCAATGACCAGGAAATAACACATCAGGTAGGCCGCCACCGCCACGCATCCGGCGGTCAACGGCCGGCGCGTTCCAATCAGCATGAAAACAACAACGCAGCTCAGTCCGAGCAGCACACTGATACAGATCAGTGGTTCGGTTAGATGCGGCCATTTGTTCGAGAGAATCAAGTATGTCACGGCGACGATGCCAATGACCGTGATCGTCGTGGGCACCGACGCCCAACCAGGCAACCGGATCTTTCCAGCACGGCCAAGTTGAATCAGCCTCGTGATGACCAGCCCGCCCGATAGCGAGAGTACCGGCAGTGCCGGCAAGATGTAATTCGGATGCTTGTTGGGAGAAACAGAGACAATCGCCAGGTGGCTCAACAACCAGACCCACAGAAATCTTTCCCGCGGGTCGCCCTGTTTCCAGGCAGCAGCCCAACTTTCACGCATCCGGTATGCGGCAAATGCGACGGCGGGAAAACCGAGCGTGAAGATTTGTGGCAAGTAATACCACACAGGTTGGCGATCGAAGTTTTGGGCTCCGGTGGCCCGTCCCACGGTTTCACTCATCCAAAGCTCGGCGGCCTCGGGGATTCTCGCCAAAACGAGGCTCGGCCAAATGCATGCACATGCGGCGAGAAATGCCCAACCGAATGGATTGAACAGATGCCGCAGGTCGGCGTACCGTTTTTGGATGATGAAAAAGACAACCGTCGGCACCAGAACCATGACGGCTCCGTAATAGAATTTGCAGAGCCACGCGAGCCCCAACAACACGTAGACGCCAAACCACCGAACCAATCCTTGGCGGAACGGCTGTCCGCTCGGCTGCTGAGCGATCAAGAACAGCGCGGCGACGATGAACAGGCACAGCAGCATGTCGACTTCTGCTTTGCGTCCGTAGACGACTGAATGAACCGACATTGCCTGAGCCAACGCGGCGGCAAATCCGACTGTTCTGCCAAACCACCGCGCACCCCATAAACCGATCAGGCCGGCCAGCAATACGCCTGAAACGGCGGCGGGAATTCGAGCTGTCCATTCGCTGATTTCGCCGAATAAAATGGCGGTTGCGGCTGTCAGCCAGTAGTTCAGCGGCGGTTTTTCCAGACGAGGAACTCCGCCGTGCCGCGGAACGATCCAGTCACCGGAATCCAGCATTTCGCGGACGGGTACCACGGTATAACTTTCGTGCGATGAAAACGTCTTCGAATCGCCAAGCTCGAAGAAAAACATCGCGACGACGATCGCCGCCACGACCATCACGAGCCACCGTGTTTGTCGTGTCGTGCGCGAGTCTGAATCCAAGGAATCGGAATCAGTCTGGAGCTGCGTCATGAGTGTCCGGGTTTTTTCGAAAACGGTGTTTGATGGGCTCTGGTGCGTTGCCAACCGTGTCTTAAGGAGTAGCCGGACTCGCAAAGAGTTTGGGCCAGAAGTGTTGCGACTCCTGGAGCACTAGGCAGCGCGACGTTGCGTGGATAATTCGGAAGGATGTCCCTCGAAGTTGGTCGTGCCGCGGATTGCGTAGGGCTGTTTCTGCTGCGTCTCGTAATAGATACGGGCGCATAATTCCCCCAGCATGCCGAGAATCAGCAACTGCATGCCGGCCATTGCCGAAAACACGGTCAGCAACAGCAGCGGATTTCCCGTCATGTCGGTCTGGTGGAACATCTTCATTCCAATGGTGGCGATTCCGGCGGCCGCGCCGATCGCTCCGCAAAACAGACCCAGTCCGCCAAACAACTTCATGGGACTGACCAAATACTGCACCATGTATTTGACGGTGATGAGATCAAGAATGACGCGCATGACTCGCGAGAGGCCGTACTTCGATTCGCCGAACTGCCGTGCATGATGTTTGGTGATGACTTCAACACAGCGAGCGCCCCGCCAATGTGCGAGGATCGGAATGAACCGATGCATTTCTCCATAGAGTTGAATTTCCTGGGCAATCTCGCGACGGACTGCCTTCAGCGTGCATCCCAAATCGTGGACTGGAAAACCAGTCGACTTGGAAATAATCCAGTTGGCAATGACAGACGGCAGACGCCGATTAAGAAAGGCGTCCTTGCGATTCTTTCGCCAGCCATGAACCAGATCGAATCCTTCATCCAGCTTCTGCAGCATCATGGGGATGTCGGTGGGATCGTTCTGCAAGTCTCCATCCATCAAAATGATCGCATCGCCGTTGGCCGCTTGAATTCCAGCATTCATGGCGGCCGTCTGCCCGAAATTCCCGCGAAATTCGATCAGTTTGACATTCCGGTCAGTCTCGGCCAAAGCATTGAGTTCTTGTGTCGAGCCGTCGGTTGATCCATCGTTCACGAAAATAATCTCGAATGAGCGGTCGATTGACGGCAGCACATTCATCAACGCATCGTAGGTGCGTCGAATGTTTTCGCGTTCGTTGAAGATCGGTATGACGACGGAAACGCTCATCCTTGAAGTTTCCAATGACATCTGAAAGGCGGTGGGCGACAAGTTCGAAGTCAAAGAAGTGGCAGTAGTTACAGTTCTTCGTCTCAAACGTGCGGAAGTTTTGCAGAATCAGCAAATTGAGTCCACCCGGAAATGATCTGACTTTGCAGGACTAGCGCCGTTGCATTTCCAACAGAATCATTTTGGACAGAATGATGTTACCGCGTTCTGTCCGTCATGATTCTGTATCGGAATCTCATAAATCTGCTATGGCTGTGTCATCAAGGCGGTTGCCTTTCCAAACGTATCGCCGGTGACAACAATCTGACCACAATGAGCAATTACATCGAACGACTCCGCAACGCGGTCATTCAGAAGCAAACCCCGGCGCTTGTGGGCTTGGACCCTCGATTCGACCAATTGCCGGACGATGTTGTTACGGCCGCGCGAGACCGAGAAACCGATCATGCCGCGATCGTTGCCGCAGCTTTTGAAGAATTCTGTTGCCGGCTAATCGATGTTGTCGCACCGCTGGTTCCCGCCGTCAAACCACAAGCGGCGTTCTTCGAGGAATGGGGGCCGGCCGGAATGGCGGCGTTGCAGCGAGTGATCCGCAAGGCGCGCGACGTGGGGCTGATTGTCATTTGCGATGCCAAGCGCGGCGATATTGGCTCGACCGCGGCGGCGTATGCGCGAGGCTATCTGGCCGGAGCGGACCCTGACGCGGCCATTTGGAGCGCCGATGCTCTGACCGTCAATCCCTATTTGGGCCGCGACACGTTAGAGCCGTTCGTCAACGTTGCCGTCGAACGCGGAGCAGGGATCTATGTGCTGGTACGAACCAGCAATCCGGGAGCCGGCGTGTTTCAAGACCGACAGTCCGACGGATTGCCCGTCTATCGGCACGTTGCCAATGTTGTCGAGGAATTGGCGGCCGAAACTTGCGGTGAACAAGATTTCGGAGTTGTCGGCGCCGTCGTCGGAGCCACCTATCCGCAAGAACTGGCCGAATTGCGAACCGCGATGCCGCACACGTCTTTTCTTGTGCCTGGTTATGGCAGCCAAGGTGCCGGCGCATCGGACGTGGCGGCGGCTTTCAGCGAAAATGGACTGGGAGCGTTGATTAACAGTTCCCGCGGAATCAACTTTGCCTTTTCGCGAAAACCGTATGCCGATCAGTTTGCTCCCGACGAATGGGAACAAGCGGTCGAGGCGGCGACCAAACAAATGATTGCCGACTTGGCATCGCAAACGTCCGCTGGCGCTTTGCAGAGCGGTGACGATCCCGTATGAGCCACTCGCCCGCCGACATCCGTGCCGCCGTCAAACATCTCAGCCGAGCTGACTCGGTGATGTGCGATCTGATGCCGATCGTCGGCCCGTTCGAGATGCGTTTGGAACCTAACCGGTTTCGCATGCTGATTCGGTCAATCATTTCGCAGCAGATTTCGACAAAGGCGGCACGCGCGATCCGCAAACGCGTGGAGGCGCTGGTGGCTCCGAAACGGATCACGGCCGACCGCATTTCCCGACTTTCGATTGACGAGCTTCGCAGCGCTGGCCTTTCACCGCAGAAGGCCGGCTATGTCCACGATCTGGCCGCGAAGGTGGCTGACCGAACTGTCCGGTTACGAACGATCGGCCGCCGGTCCGATGAAGAAGTCATCAACGAGTTAATAAAAGTCAAAGGCATTGGCCGCTGGACAGCTCAGATGTTTCTGATTTTCTGCTTGGGCCGGCTTGACGTTTTCCCCCACGACGATCTGGGAATCCGCGCTGCGATTCGCGACCTGTACGGTTTAGACGAACTGCCCAACAAGTCGGTGTCGCACGAGATCGCCGAACCATGGCATCCCTATGCCAGCATCGCGAGTTGGTATTGCTGGCGCAGCATTGACGCGGCCAAGCGAGTCGATGAACCAATTGCGTAGCCCGTATTATTCAAAATCGAGACAGCGTTCTTCAAACTGTGTAGGTGGAAAAGGAGTAACGGCGATCTTGCCCAAAAACAACGCGCATATCAGCCGGAACGCGCTAGCGTCCGGTTTGTACGACGTTTGCAGCAACCATGGGCTAACGCCCAGCGGCACTCACTTTACCCTCCCCCTTGGGAGGGTCGGACGCGGTAGCGGCCGGGGAGGGTTGATCGAAGTCAATCGTCTTGCGTCAAATTGCAACGCTCGTCCCTCCCCCGCTCGTCCCTCGCGACCCTCCCAAAGGAGGGTGACATCCAAAGTGAGTGCCGTTGGGCTAGCCCTGCGGCTGATGAATAAGGCTCAAAAACTCACCTGCTCGCCGCCGTTTCGAGTGAACAATCCTTGTAAAGTCTGCGGATTGAAGTCGTCCGAGATGAAAAGCACGGTTCCGTTACCCACGACGAAGTTAGCACCGCCGATGTGGTGGCTTGAAAAGCCGTTCGGGTCGCCCAGCATTGCGCCATTCGAGACGTCAATATCAACGGGCTGTGTCCAGGAAATACTGGCGCCCGATGCTTCGCCAACGATCAGTGTCATTCCCAAACCGTCGGTCGCCGTGCGAAATGCCACTGGCTCGGATCCTGTAAACATGCAGTTTGGACCGAGGACCGCCGCATAATTCGTGGTTGTCCCGTGCAAATCGGGGTGTGACGGGCAACGATACGTTTTAGGCATGCTCAGAAGAACGAGTCGATTGACCGGACTGTCCCAAGGCTGTGAAAGATCGAAACGATCGTACAATTGCTGATGACCAAGTTGCGGCAGAATCAAAACACGCCAGCTATACATGGGTGATCCGTTAGCATCCGCAACGTATGCGGGCGGCAAGCTGCCGTATTCGTCGTGGTAATTGTGCAATGCCACGCCGATCTGTTTCATGTTGCTCGTGCAGGCGGAACGGCGGGCCGCTTCGCGAGCTTGTTGGACAGCCGGCAGTAGCAGTGCGATCAAACATGGAACGACCAGCAACGCGCCCAGTCCCAAGACGACGACAACGATGATCCACGTATTCGATCCCGACGATTGTTTTCGCTTGCGCCGTCGCCCTTGAGGCCGTTTCGATCGAGAACCGCCGCCTTGAGAGCTTCGCCGACGACGCTCGGACGACACCATCTCGCCACAATAGCGGCACTTGCGAGCGGCGTCCTGGATGGCCTCGCCACAGTACGGGCATTCTTTCATCAAGCAAGCTCCTTGGTGATGCCGGCCGTCACATCCGACTCGAAGTCGACAACATAGAAATTGATGGATGTCTGTTTGATTCGCATGTTAATCCCAACACCCGGATTCTTGAAGAGCCACGCCACCATCGCCTTCGTCGCCAATCAGCAACTCGAGCAGGCTACGAAGGCGAACTCTGGGTTCTCGGAAATAATAGTCTTCCCTCCGTTTGCCGAGCGACGTTTGAACACAAATGAAACATCACATCAACCGTTTGCGTTCGATCAAGAACGTCGCCAGAGCTTCCCAGGGCTGTTTGTCCGTTTCCACGATGCAGTGTGGAATCTCGAGAGCGCGAAACAACTCGCGATATTCGGCCATGAACTCGTTGAAGCGTTGCAAATAACGCTCTCGAACCGCCACGGGATTGATGTTGCGGCGCACACCGCTTTCCAAGTCTTCGAAGACCCGTCCGTTTTCGAAGGGGAAATCAATTTCGTCACGGTCCAATATCTGGAACATCAACACTTCGTGGCCGTTGAATCGAAGCTCACGAAACAACTCGGCAATCTCGTCGGCGGGTTCCAACAAGTCCGAGAAAAATAGCACAACGCTACGTCGATGGATCAGCCGTGTCAGATGCCTGAGCAACTCCGCCAACCGAGGACCTCCGGCGGACCTTAGTACTTGCAATTGCTGCAGCATCAATCCAAATTGGCTGGGCTTTTGCGATGGCCGGATGAATTCCGGGCTGTCGTGGTCTTCATTCAGGGCCAGCATTCCGACGGCATCGTTTTGCCCGAGTAACATCGATGTTAACGCGGCGGCCAGAATGCGGGCGACCTCGA
>CAUZVF010000065.1:0-11391 GCA_963582955.1 Planctomycetota bacterium | reverse complement strand
AGATCAATCGAATCAATCTGCGGCGGCCCACCATCCAAATGAACCATGATGACGGCCTTTTGCGACGAGCCGGTCCCGGCAGCAGCTTCAGCCCGCAGCAGATCTGTCAAACTCAGTCCCGAAAAACCGAGCGAACCGATTGCCAGCATGCTGCGGCGTGATAGACCGTCACAATGCCGAAATTTGTTGCCGAGTACATTCAACATGGCTAAGACTCAGAAAAAAAGAAACGCCCCATCGGACGCGTTGCTCGAGGCTCACTGGCCAGCCTAAACAAGATATCGACAACCCATCACACGGAATTCAATCGCATCAGTGACTGTCTATGTATTATGGGGGAATTTGAGATAGAGTCAATTCCGGTCGGAAAATCACCCATAAGCACGTGAACTGCTGCAACATGTCCTGGGTGTAAACCGTTGGGTTTATGCGGCGAATTTCGCTGGGATGCGCGCAACGTGCGCGTATGACTCAATGAAAGACTCTTCCATGGAATTTCGATTCGTTCGTAAGTTCGATGACCATCCCGAGGCGTTCGTAGTGAAAGTGACCGCTTTTGAACGGTTTCGAGTTCGACGGCCGACCGAATTGTGACAAATCCGTGACCGGCGCGCCGAGAGGAATCCCGTTTAGCGACAGCTCGCGCAGATCAAGAGCGAGCGGCTGCTCTCTCTGCTCAGGCCATTCTTCGGATGCATCGTGCCGGAATAGATCGAAGATTCCCATCGGCGTAAGCCACCTAGCTTGTAATTATTCTCGACTAGTCAGGAATAATCATTTTGTCCCGCGGCAGCCGAAGTTTTTGCTCCAGTACGGTTTTGTTCTGAATCTGTGTGTTGAATTGAGTCTTTCGAATTGCGTCTGTCATTGTCGATCATTGGTATTCGATTCCACCCCACCGACTCCGCGTCGGTGGACAAGTGACTTTAGAACTACCCGCCCGATTCAGGTAGCGTGGTGAGTCACGATTCCACCGACTCGGGTGTCGGTGGGGGGATTTAATCGGCGAACAGCGCGTTGGGAGGATATCTGTTTTTGGATCGATCGTAATTCACCTCAACAATCGTCTCAATGTACCATAAACTGAAAGATCGAGTATCATAAAGTCCCGCGACTTTCCCTCCCTTTTTTCTGTTTCGAATCAGTCTGGATTCCTGCAATGTCTTTTCGTTTTGCGTGTCTTTTGATCCCGGTTGTTCTTGCGTTGAGTGGGGCTGCCGGACGCGCCGCGCACGCCGATGAAGAATCTGTTGATTTTGCCGCCGACATCAAACCGATTCTCGTTGCCAATTGCATTGAGTGCCACGGGCTCAAAAAACGTGAAGGCGGTTTGCGGCTGACTCGCGGCAAGGATCTCGTCAATTTGAACGATTCGGGAGAACCCGCCGTCACCGCTCGACAACCAGCCAAGAGTGAATTGATCCGACGGATCACACTCGCAAACAACGACGACGAACGCATGCCTCCGGAAGGCAAGCGGCTCTCAACACAGCAGATCGCCCTATTAACGGCGTGGATCAAACAAGGAGCCCACTGGCCGGAATCGGAAGCAGTCCGCCCGATTCACTGGTCGTACATCAAACCAACTCGTTCATCGCTTCCGGCGGTCAAACAGCAAGAGTGGATTCAGAATGCGATCGACGCCTTTGTGCTGGCCCGTTTGGAAAAGGAAGGGTTGCAACCTTCGCCCAAGGCTGCAAAGGCCCGGCTGATTCGACGAGTTTACCTCGATCTGATCGGACTGCCGCCGTCGATTCAAGAAGTCAATGCCTTCTTAAAAGACGAGCGCCCGGGAGCCTACGAAGCAGTCGTTGACCGATTGTTGAAATCGCCACGCTACGGAGAACGCTGGGCGCGGCAATGGCTCGATCTGGCTCGCTATGCCGATTCGAACGGTTACCAAGCCGATCAGTTTCGCACGATGTGGGCGTGGCGTGATTGGGTGATCGATGCGTTCAATGCCGACATGCCGTTCGATCAATTCACGATCGAGCAAATCGCGGGAGACTTGCTGCCCGACGCCTCGCTGAGTCAGAAAATCGCGACCGGATTCCACCGTTGTCCGACCTGCAATGTTGAAGCCGGTGTTGATCCCGAAGAGAATCGCGTCAATCAATTGATCGACCGGGTCAACACAACCGGCACGGTGTGGTTAGGAACCTCGCTAGAGTGTGCACAATGTCATAATCACAAGTACGATCCCTTCACACAGAAGGACTATTACCAGATCTTTGCGTTCTTCAACAACACTCCGATGGAGGTCAAGCTGACCAGCGGCGTGACGTTTGATTTTTATGGCCCGAAATTCGAGTTACCGCTGCCGAAGGACAAACAGCAACGCCTTGACAAACTGCAGAAAGATCATGACGAGATTGTCGCGAAACTGAAATCGCGGACCGAAACGCTCGCTACGGCGCAAACCGAGTGGGAACAACAGTCCGCCAGCAAGTCGAATTCTCAGCCGGAATGGCACGTGCTGGATGTCCAGGCATTCGAATCCGAGGGAGGCGCGTCTCACACGGTTCTCGACGACAAGTCGGTCCTTGTGGGCGGTGACAATCCGGATACAGATATCTACACGCTTTCCGTCCGCACCGATTTGACGGACATCACCAGTTTCAAGATCGAAGCGCTGCTCGATCCGTCTCTTCCGGGCAAAGGTCCCGGCCGGCAAAAGGACCGTGCCAACTTTTTGGTCACCGACTTCCGCATCACGGCGCAGTGTTGTGGTGATTCCTCGGTCGAAGCCATCGAAGTTGCGCTGCACAATCCGAAAGCCGATTTTGCCAACAAGGCGTTTCCCGTGGAATTCGCAATCGATGCCGACAAGAAAACTGGCTGGTCGATTCACACGCAATACCACAAACCACATCACGCGACGTTTCTTTCGACACAACCGATCGGTTTCGAAGGTGGCACCGTGCTGACATTCCGAATTGAGCAACTCTACGGGCAACAACGGCAGATCGGCCGACTCCGTCTACAAGCCATGACGGGCGAGCCTCCCGCCGAGGAACTGCCCGCCAAGATTCTGGCAATCCTGAAGACAGCTCCAGACAACCGGAAGAAGAAGCAGAAAAAACAACTCAGCGAATACTTCGTCGGCCTTGACCCGCAAGTCAAGCAATTGCAGGCCGCGCGGGCCAAGTTGAAGAAGCAACTCGACGTCATCAAACCGGTCAGCACGTTGGTGATGATCGAGATGGACAAGCCACGGTTGAACAACATCTTCAAACGCGGCAATTTCCTCGACAAAGGCCCGGACGTCGTCGCGGCGACGCCCGAAGTGTTGCATCCCATCGATAACAAGCTTCCCAGAAACCGCATCGGACTGGCGAAATGGCTGGTCGATCCGGCAAACCCGCTTGTTGCGCGCGTCGCCGTGAATCGGTGGTGGGCCGAATTCTTCGGCCGCGGAATCGTGGCCTCGTTGGAAGACTTTGGCAGCCAAGGTGAACCGCCGACGCATCCGCAGCTTCTTGATCGGCTGGCCGTGGACTTCGTCGAGAACAATTGGTCAATGAAACACATCCACAATACAATCGTGATGTCGGCCACGTACCAACAGTCTTCGCGCATGACGCGCGAGTCGCTTGAACGTGACCCGTACAACAAACTGTACGGCCGAGGCGCACGGTTTCGGCTCTCGGCCGAGACGATTCGGGACAACGCCTTGAAGATCAGCGGTTTGCTGTCGGCGAAAATGCACGGCCCGCCAATCTTCCCGCCGCAACCGCCGAACATTTGGCGTCACATCGGCCGGAATGCTCCTAAGTACAAGACGTCGACCGGAGAAGACCGATTCCGCCGTGGTATTTATGTTGTGTGGCGACGGAGTGCTCCGTATCCCAGCTTCGTCAACTTCGACGCTCCCGATCGAGCGGCCTGTGTCGTGCAACGTTCTCGCACAAACACACCGCTTCAAGCGCTGACACTGATGAACGATCCGGCCTACACCGAGATGGCAACGGCATTGGCAAAACGCATTCTGACTGACGATCCAAAAATGACGATCGCCGAGAAAATCGATTACGGTTTTCGGTTGTGCGTCAGCCGCAATCCAACTCCGCGAGAAGCGGAGATTCTTGAACGAGTTTATCGGGAGGAACTCGCACGATTCGAAGCCGACACAAAGGCTGCGGAAGATTTGATCGCCGCCAAAGACCGGCCGAAAGATGCAGACATCCAACAGCTTGCCGCGTGGTTTTACATTGCCAACGTGTTGATGAATATGGACGAGACGATTACGAAGGGGTGAATGCGATGAGCGACAACATCGTCAATGACCGAATTGCCGGTACGCGGATCACCGTGTGGGACATCGTGCATTATCTTGAAGCAAATCGGACCGCCAATGAAATCGCTGCCATTTTGAATATCTCGACCGAGCAGGTCGAATCGGCAATCGAGTTTATTGATAATGATCGCGAACGGATCTACAAGATCCACGAAAAAATACAGGCTCGGATTGATCGCGGGAATCCTCCCGAGGTTAAAGCAAAACTTGCGGGAGTGCGTCAACGGATGGAGCGCTGGCTGAATGAACGCAATCAGACCACCCAAAAAGAGTCGTGAAGGTGATTGCACTGATCTCGGATGTGAATTGTGAAGGACATTTTCGGCGAATCATCAGCTACATGGAATCCGGATGGCGAAGTGAGATTTGGCAGGCAGTCAACGCTGAGATTCTGAACTTTAGGGACTTGAGTCTGTCGGCCACAACGGAAGATCGAGAAATTTGGATCGCCTGCCAACATGCCAATGCTGTACTCGTAACAACGAATCGCAACAAAGACGGAGAAAGCTCTCTGGAAACGACGATTCGCGAATTGAATGCGGTTGACAGCCTGCCCGTACTCACGCTGGCGGATGCGGATAAGATTCTCGCTGACGGTGAGTACGCGAAATTCGTCGCCGATCGAATGCTTGAGTACCTGTTTGAAATGGATGAATTCCGAGGGGTTGGGCGATTGTACTTGCCATAGATTTTCTGGAGTGGCGTGATGGACCCTCAAAACGAACAACTCACGAACCTCTCTCGCCGAGAATTGTTTCAGCGTGTCGGCACGGGTGTTGGGGCCATCGCGCTGGCGAGTTTGCTGAATGAAGACTCGCAGGGTGCGACTCGCACGCGGTCCGGCAATCCGATGGTTGCGCGGGCAACCGATTTTGCTCCGCGGGCGAAGAATGTCATTTTCTTACACATGGTCGGTGCGCCGTCGCAGTTGGATTTGTACGACTACAAACCCGTGCTGCAAGAACACAACGGCAAGCTAGTTCCCGATCATCTTTGGAAAGGGCTGCGGCTGGCGTTTATCCGCAAGCAGCCCGCGTTGCTTGGTACCAAGTTCAAATTCAAGAAACACGGTGAGAGCGGCGTCGAACTGTCGGACGCACTTCCGTATCTATCGTCGGTCGCCGACGAATTGACCGTGATCAAGTCGCTGCACACTGAGCACTTCAATCACGCGCCAGCTCAGATGTTTTTCCAAACCGGGTTCGGACGATTCGGCAGGCCGACGCTGGGATCGTGGGTGAATTATGGGCTGGGCAGCGCGAACCGCAATCTGCCGGGTTTCGTCGTGTTGATCACCGGACCGGTTGCCGGAGCGGGAAACAGTCTTTGGGGCAACGGATTCTTGCCGAGTGTTTATCAGGGCATCGAGTTTCGCAGCAGCGGCGACCCCGTGCTGTTCTTGTCGAACCCAAAGGGCATCAACCCCAGCGATCGACAGCGGATCGTCAAAGCCATCACGCAGATCGACGGAGTACAACTGGCCGACGTCGGCGACCCGGAAATCGCAACCCGGATCGCTCAGTATGAAATGGCGTTCCGCATGCAAACGGCCGTGCCCGAATTAATGGATACGTCGAAAGAGTCGCTGCACATTCACGAGATGTACGGCACCGAGCCCGGCAAGGCCAGTTTCGCCAACAACTGTCTGCTCGCACGGCGATTAGTCGAACGCGGCGTGCGGTTTGTGCAACTATTCGATTCCGGCTGGGACCATCACGGCGGCGTCTTTTCTCGCATTGAACAAAAGGCCAGGCAGGTCGACCAACCGATCGCCGCTCTGATCAATGACCTGAAACAACGAGGTTTGCTGGACGACACATTGGTCGTGTGGGGAGCCGAATTCGGACGCACGCCGATGTTGCAGGGAAACTCGAACAATGGGACGCCGAACAAGAATGCCGGCCGCGATCATCACAAAGATGCCTACACGGTCTGGATGGCCGGTGGCGGAGCGAAACGCGGGCTCACTTACGGCAAGACCGACGAGCTAGGCTTTCACGCTGTCGAAGACCGCATGCACGTCAACGACTTCCACGCCACGCTGCTGCATTTGCTGGGATTGGACCACGAAAAGCTGACATTCAAATTCCAAGGCCGCGACTTCCGTCTGACGGACGTCGCCGGCAAGGTGGCTGACAAGATTTTGGCTTAGCCCCAAGTTCGGCTTAGACAGTGCGGCTTTCTCGTTTTACGGCAAGGCGAATGAGTTTCGTAGCGTGAATCGGATTCTACACAGACCTGCACACAGTCGCCTTCTTCGGCTTACCGTTAAACGAGGCCGTTACTGAACCAGCCCTTTCGTCAGTTCCATGAAGGCGGTTTCCAGGTTGACCTCTTCTTCACGGAACATCGTTAGCTTGAACCCGCCCTCGATCAAGCAACTCGGCAGTGCGCTGTAATCCAGCGTGCCGTCGTTCAACGTGACGACGATCATGCCTTTCTCGATGCCGACGGAACTGGCCAGTTCATGCTGTTCCAACAGGGCCGCGGCCTTGTCGGTGTCGTCCTTGACCGTGATGTGCAGAATAATCTGCTGACGGGCTTTTCGCATGACTTCCTCGACACGGCCGTCGACGATCAGGTTGCCCTTTTCGATCATGCCAACTCGCGTACACACATCGGCCAATTCAGGAAGAATGTGGCTGGAAACGATGACCGTTTTTTTCAGTTCCCCCAGCCGTTTCAGCAGATTGCGAATCTCGATACGGGCGCGTGGATCGAGACCGCTGGCGGGTTCGTCGAGCAGCAGCACCTGTGGTTCGTGCAGCAGGACTCGCGCCAAACCAATGCGCTGCGTCTGTCCACGGGACAATTGATTGACCATCGCATCGCGTTTGAAGGCCATGTCGACGAGTTCCAGTTTCTCTTCGCAAACTTTTCTGCGTTTGTCGCCATTGACGCGGTAGGCGGCCGCGAAGAATTCGAGATACTCGATCACGGTCATATCATCATAGACACCGAAGAAATCGGGCATGAAACCCACCAACCTGCGGATTTCCTGGGGATCGGTGTAGATGGATTTTCCGCAAACATACGCTTCGCCGTAATCCGGGTTCAACAGCGTGGCGATCATCCGCATGGTCGTGGTTTTTCCCGAACCGTTTGGTCCGATGAAACCGAAAACATCACCCTCGTCCAGCTTCAAGTTGATGTTGTTAACGGCAATCAGATCGCCATAGCGTTTCGTAAGATTCTTGGTCTCGATCACTGGTGCTTCTCCGAATCCGGCGGGCAACCGCGTGGTTGCAACGCCGGGAGTTAATCGTTCGTGAATTTCGGCAGAGAGTCTCGGATCACTTCCTTACGTTCGACCGGCAATAGGAACCTGACAAAGGCGACATGGTTGGTGGGTTTGACGGACGTTCCGTCGAGTTGCAGTTCCGCGGATGCAACGTTGATTTTCCCAAACAACACTGCCCGGTCGAGATGCAAGAAACTGGAAAAATCCAGTTGGCGCAGCGACTGGTTCATCAGGCCGGTATATTTTCGCCCGCCCGCGGCATCGTGAAAAGTCAACATCCGCATGAAATCGACGGGATCAAGATTCAAGGAATTGTATTGGGCCCGTTCGGTCAGAATATCCTCACCCGCTCCGACAGACCGAACAATCTTGCGTTTGACGGTTCTCGTCAAAAATCCACGAAGTTCGCGCTGATGAACTCCGGCACCGTTGGGATCCCACACGCGGTTGGGATGGATCTGAAACGATTCGAACCCGTTTCCGCTGGCTCGCGGCCGAAAGACTCGGTTTCCATAGGCCATTATCCATTGTTCAATCGGTACGGGCAAATGATGAGTCATCGAACCTTGCAATTGATTCAAACCAACACTCTGTAAGGAACTCTCGACAAGCGGCTCTTGGTGCGTCGTCCAACGTGACACGATGACCCGGCTTGACCAAATGGAAATCGGAAAGCCCTTCAATCCTTGTGCGGAATCGAAATACGAATAGCTGGTGCGTCCCGGTTCGAATCCGCCCTTGCGATACATGCCGCCAAACGTCGTTTCCGCCATGCCGCTCCATGAAACCAGCGGCTTCGCTTGTGAATTCTCGGTCTGCGTGCCGTCTTGGCCACTCCGTCCTTTCCATGTGGAATTCAGCGGTTTAACCATCAGGTCGTAGCGGCGGTTTTCGGGACTATAGGGACTCATCCAGCTAGTCGTGCGCACGGTTTGCGATTGCTGATCGATATCAACAACGTCGAATTGATTGACCAATAGTTCCGTCCCATTCGACCTCGATGCTCCCCAAACGGCTGCCGCGGCACCGGCGACGACCATCGAGGGAAATGTGATCCAAGTCAGCTTCGGCCTCTTCATGAGTTTATGCACAAGTAGATAGTCAATCGGGCCGATCGCGATCAGATAGGCCAGCAGCAGCCCCATCACCATCCACGACGAGAATCGGTAAACCTCGGGGAAGTGATCCATGAGCGCGTGCAGTTGTGTGGCCATTTCGGTGACGCCGCTATGTGAAAGTTGGCCGCCCGCCACCAGCGCGTTCTTGCCGTCATCATCAAGTTTTCTATCGACAATCATTCCGCGGCATAAGAACGGCAGCGGCTTCCACATTGAAAGCGGTGGCCGATTTAGGTCCAGGGCAAGAAACGTGACTTGGCCAAATCGGTAGGGCACTCGGACCAACAACGGTTCGTCACGTCGGCCTTGCACGAGAATTCGGCCTTCGGTCAGCGTAATCTTGGCCGCGTTGACCCGGCTGGTGGCGATGATCTTTTCGCCTTGCCGCGAGAACCGTTCAAGACCACTCAGTCGTGTATCAGGGAATGCAATTTGATCGACAGCTTTGACGGGAATCCAAGACGCGATGGCTGATGCTTGATAATTCTCGACTTCCGTGCCGACGGCAACAATCAGTCTGCCTCCATGCCACACCCAATCTTGCAGAGCTGACGAGCGGCGTTCGTCAAGATTGTATTCGCCGGCGATGACCATCGTGTCGACACCCTCATAACCCCGGGCATCAACGGGCAGTTGTGTCGGACTGTCTAATTCGGCCAGTTTTACGTTCCGGAACATCGCGTACGTGGCCGCCGTTGATTCGTCCGCATCAGCGGCCGCGGTGAAACCTGACGGTTTCCCCAGAGTGACCAGCAACGTCTCTGATTTACCAATCGGTTCTCGCAACTCAGCGCCGTCCAAATCTGACGGCCGAAGTCGTCGATGATCGAGAACTTCGTCGCCCGCAAGAACTCGAATTTCCAAATAGCTGTCCAACCGGCCGGATCGAAAATAGGCTTCCAGCCGCGTTTGTTTTCCAGTGGATTGATCGACGGGTAGCTCCTGAATCGTCGTCAGGCTGCCGTACGGATCGAGAGTCCCGATTTCCAACCGCAACGGAGTCCCGTCGCTATCAGCCCTCTTTATTTCAACAACGACGTGAGTCCATTTGCCCAGTTTATAGTAGCCATTAAATCCAACACGCACGCTTTCAATCGTCACCGCGGATGACGGAGTGCTGTTTTCCGCGATCGCTGAAGGCGAAGTCGAAAACCCAAAGGTGAAGCACGCAACGGCCGTTGCAAGGAGATGTTTCGAAACGGACACTTGGTTCTCAGGGGCGAAATCATAAAATGTCGCGAAGAGAAATCGCGACTGGTACGAAAACGACGTCGAATTACTCGATCATACGAAACATCGCCTCGGATCGTGAGTAAGCAGGCGTGCAATTTTCAATTTTGTGCGGTATTAGAAGCAATTTCAAAACCAAATCTGGGAAGGGCGAAGCTCCTGCTGAGCTTGTATTTCTCGATGTTTCGGCTTGGTGGGAACTTCGCCGAGCCGAAACATGGTATTGAATCCGCAACGAAGAAACGGCAACCAACAACCAAGGAGAAAACAACATGGTTGAAAGAATCAAAGACCGAATGAACCGTGGCGAAATCGTGATGGCGGTCGGTGTCGGACGATTGATGCATCACAATCTGATTCAAATCATTGGAATCCAAGGCGGATTCCACGCAGTGTGGTTCGACCACGAACATGTAGGATTCTCGATCGAGAATCTTGAAGTCGGTGCGCTGGCGGCACGCAGCGTTGGGCTCGATAATTTCGTCAGAATTGCCCCGACGGATTACGCATTGGTGACTCGCTGCCTGGAATCGGGCGGTGGCGGAATCATGGCGGCCCAGGTATTTTCCGCGGAACAAGCCGAGCAGATCGTGCAATGGACCAAGTTCCATCCCCGTGGCAATCGCGGGCTAAACACCGGTGGATTCGACGGGAAATTCGCATCGATCCCCGTGACGGAATTCTGCGAGAAAGCCAACAAGGAAACGTTCTTGGCGATTCAGATCGAAACGGCACAGTCCGTCGACGAATGCGACGACATCGCGGCCATCGACGGAGTTGACCTGTTGTTCATCGGCCCGTCCGACCTGAGCCAGAGCCTTGGCATCACGGGCGATTTCATGAATCCCAAATGCATCGAGGCAGTCGACAAAGTGGCCGCCGCCTGCCGAAATCACGGCAAACACCTGGGAGCCGTCACACCAACGCCGGAACATGCCGCCATGATGGTCGAAAAAGGTTGCAAACTGATCTCGCCGACAAGTGATTCACGGATGGTAAACGCGGGAATTCAAGCGGTTAAGAATCAATTTTCCAACTACTTCTGAGTAGGATTCTTGGCAGAAGCAGACATAAATGATCGTATGTTTAGTATTAACTTCTGCTCTCTAGCGAGAAAGATGACTGAAGTGTGGATCGGCAAAGATTGAATATCACGCGATCTTTGCCGATCTGAGTACTTTTGTCATAGATCAGCAAACATTGTGTCCGCACCAATAATTGCCGATCTATTCCGGCTTCTTCATCTTGGGCGTCATGACACAGCGGAATCCTGTGTGGAATGCGCCCGAGATTTCGTCGCCCTTCATGCGGGCCGCGACGCTGTAGCCGATGCAGTACGTGTCGCTGCACATGAACGAGCCGCCGCGTTGGACGCGTTTCTTGATGTTGGGCTCGTTGGGATCGAAGCTCGTTTTCGGACCAGCCGGGTTTCGCCGAGGACTATGGACATAATAGTCAGGGCGATAGTTGTCGCCGCACCATTCCCAGACGTTGCCCGACATGTC
>CAUZVF010000064.1:0-11418 GCA_963582955.1 Planctomycetota bacterium | reverse complement strand
TCAGCAGGTTCAGAAAACCCGTTTTCGGCTCGATGCGAAACGTTTTCTCGGGTCACGCGTTGTTGCATGCCCTGGTGACCGCGCCTTGCACGACGACCGTTTCGCCGAATTGCGGTGCAGCGATGTGATACGATTCTGCCAACGGAGGGAAAACATATCTTGAGACTTGTTCCCTGAGCGGTTCGTAAAACAGCTCGTCGCCCGCCAACGAGACGCCACCACCGACGACCACAACTTCGGGAGCAATCAACGAAATGACCTGCGCGATCGCCCAACCCAGTGTCTGAGTTGCCTGTTGAATCGCGGCCAGAGCCAACTCGTTTCCATCCATCGCCGCGTCGGCAATGTGTTTGGCCGAAATCTCATCGACGTTGCCGCTGCTTCGGCTGATCAGATCGAGTTTGTCGTCATCCCGGATTTCGAGCGACGAGTTCTTGAGTGGACTGAGCGGATGGATTTCCTCAGCTGCCAACATCGCTCGGACGGTTGATTCGATACCCGGTCCGCTGGCCAATGATTCCACACTAAGATGTGGCTGATCGGCGTTCAGGCCGGGACGAAGATGCCCAATTTCGGCGACGGCGGGCCGGCCCAAACCTTGAAGCTGCCCGTCGATGACCAGGCCTCCGCCAACGCCCGTGCCGACGGTGATGTAAAACACGGTGCGATGTCCCTTGCCGGCACCGTGGATTGCTTCTGCGACAGCGGCACAATCGCAGTCGTTTCCGAGGATCGTGGGCCGCTGAAGCTCTTCTTCGCACCAATCCTTCAACGGAAAGCCGTCCCAACCGGCAACCTGATGACTGGTGATTACGCGACCGTTCGCCGGATCGATCGGGCCACCGAACCCGATTCCGATCCTCTGAATATCATGTCGCGGAATGAGCACCCTTCCCAATCGGCGAATGTTTTCGACGATGCCGTCAGCGCCGTGTGCCGGATCAACGTCAACTCGGAGCAGTTCAATTAACTTGGCGCCATCACCGGTGCCTACGCCAAGTTGCAACTTGGTTCCGCCGATTTCAATTCCAAGAAACACGGCAACCTCGGATGTAGTCGAATAGGGTAAGCCCCGGTCGTGAACTGCACCGCCTCGCACTCAATGACACATTCTGCATCCAACTACGGCTAACTCAACGGATTGTTTTCTCGGGCGCCTCAGTTTGGTAGCCAAGCAATCGGTCAAGGAGAGTGAAGTTTGGAAACGGATTCAGTTTTTTGCAACCAACGGCCAAAGCTCGACCAAAGGCTTTTGCTCTGGGTACTTTGGGCGGTCGCAACCCTGAATTCGTGGCGAGGGGGAGAAGGAATCAGGTAATCACCAACCGACGTGCGGGTGTGCGCAGCGTGTTATCATCGTGACACTGCGAGCCAGGATCGGTTTCAGGATCGACCCAAATGGAAAGTATCGGATACGACGAAAAGTGAAAAGTCAAGATCTGACCATTATGGCTTTCCTGTTGTACAAGCGCTTGCGAGTTGCATTGCCGTTAGCAGAGGGATAGCTCGGCAATGTCCGTGTTCTTCATCAGAAGTCGGAATTGTAGACCCGTTAACGGACAACTGACTTCGGCGTAACCTCCCAGCTTTTCAGAATGCCTGATTCTGATATCGATTTCAGGCAGATACTCCAGCGATTCTAGGCGTTTGATCAAATTGCGGAAGGATGTCCCCTGGAAGAAACGCTTCAAGGTCAGACCTCGTTCAATCGCCTTGATGAGATCCTCCGTGGAACCGGTCTTCGAGAGAAACTGAACGCTGCTGTCTGCTCGACGGCGTTCGAATTCGCCTTCGGCTGCTGCCGACAGCATCACTTGAACGATTTCCGGATGGCGTCGCGTCACCTGTTCCAATAGCCGATCACCGCGCAAACCCGGCATATTGAGATCGGAAACGAGTACGTCGAACTGAGACTCGGACAACCGCTCGAGCGCGTCGAAGCCGGAATTTACGAATTCCATGTTCCATGGCAGGTGATGAGTGCACAACGAACGGCGTAGCGCGTTCAACCAATGTTGTTCGTCGTCAACAAACAAGACCTTGATTTCCGTCATCGCGGCATTCCTCTCGTGAAACAGATGGGGTTTCTTCGAATTGGTGTCAACCGAATGTTTTCCATGCAATTCGGCGGGTCACTGAAACTTTAGCTCGTCTTTCACGGTCAGAAGAACTTCGACAGATACGCGTAGGAGCCATGTTGCACGACATTGGAAAGATCGGCGTGCCCCCTCCCATTCTGAAAAGGGAAATTGATTCACTGACGAATCAGGAGCGGTCTCTGCTACGGCAGCACGTCACTCACGGGGAATCGATTATTCAAATGGTTCCGAATTGTGAAGAGGCGGCGCGGTTCGTGCGTCACCACCGCGAACGCTGGAACGGGACCGGCTACCCGGACCAACTGAGCGCGATTCAGATCCCGCTCGGCGCCCGAATCATCGCCGTTGCCGACTACTACGACAAGATGTTGAACGGCCGAACGGACCTGTGTCAGATAACACCCCAGGCCGCATTCGCGCATGTCGCCGAGAAAGCAGGCAGTTGGTTCGATGTTGACGTCGTTTCAGCTCTGGAACGACTACTGAATGACGCTCAGGAGACGCACGCTCATTGGGCAAACGAAATCGAAATTAGTCCGAAAGACTTGCAGGTCGGCATGAAGCTCGCGGAGGATCTGTTTAACAATCAAGGATTGTTGTTGTTGCCGGCAGAATCTGTTCTCGATGCAAATCTATTACAACGGCTTTCGGAAATCTACCGCGATGAGCCGATTGCAACCGCAATTCACGTGTACCGCAATCGGCAGGACGAGGCCCCTTTATCGCCGACCGTATCTGCTTAGATATCGCTCGGTTGCCGCTTTCGGCCGATAAGCCACCTTGCCCGGAATCTTCGTGTGGATGCTTATTGAGCCCTGCGTTGTGAATGGTGATTGCCATAATGTGAGATTGGTGTGCTGGAGCAGGCACGAAGGAAGTCTTGGTCAGTTCGATAACCGTCCAAAGTCAGACCGACCTCGACGTCGAGCTGCGGGGGAGAAGAATCACCGCGCAACAGACGCGCGGGTGAGCGCAGCGTGTTATCATCGCGACACCGCGAGCCTGGATCGGTTGCAGGCTCGACCCAAATGGGAAATATCGGGGCAATATAGACCGTGTCTAAAACACATCGAGTATGAAGTGGTGTCCGCGGTGATACGGGCGTGCGCTCGGGTAGAAGTTGTACCAGTCCTTGTTGTAGACCGGAATCCGGCGGTTTGGTGGATAGCGGTAGTACATGTGATTGTACGTCTTCTGCTGTTGCTGGAAGTTGTGGGGATAATAGACGTACGGGTAGTAGTAGAACCGGTTCCAGTCGGTGGGTTGTCCGCGTCCGGCCGCTTTGGCTTCGGAACTGGAATTCTCGGTAGAAACCGCCATCACCGCGGCAAAAATAACGCTCGAAAGGACGATGCGTCGAAACATCGAGATATCTCCTGTTGGTCGAATGGACATGGAATTTGTGCTCTGCACGCTCAAGTCTTGAGGAATACGCCGGAATACGTATATCCCAATCATCGGCATTGGGATAAGCCGCACAACAGGGAATTTCGCTACAAACCGGCAGGTTGGGCGGGTCTGTCGGGCATTCATTCCGACGCCGGGCTGGCGTTGCCGTTCTCGTTCGATTCGCGTCGAGTCGCTAGCCAATCGGCCATAAATACAAACGCCGCCGCAACGACGATCAGCCCAAAGGCAAGAATGACGTCGGTATCGAATTCCGCCGGCCATCTGTTTTCAAGAACTTTGAGTTTGAATTCCTGAACGTTCGGAGTGTGATCGACCTTGAACGGCCAAATCTTCCGAAGCGAACCCGCCATGAATCCGCACAGCACGGCCATCGTTTGTGGCGTGTAACGAGCCAACAGCCAGCGCAAGGCTTTACTGAATCCGATCAGTCCCATCGCGCACCCGCAGCAAAAAACGGCGATGGTCGTGATTGACTCGAACGAGAAATCACCGTTCTTGACGTCTCGAAGCAGTCCAGTGATGTGGTCGTATTCACCCAGAATCAGCAGGATGAACGCACCACTGATGCCCGGCAGGATCATTGCGCAGATCGCAATCAAACCGCAAAAGAAAACATACCAATTGCTGTCCGGCGGATTCCGCAACAACGTAACGCCCACCAAGAGAAACGCGGCGATGGCTCCAACGGCCGCACACGCAATCGTCGATGCGGACCACCGATCGACCATCCGACCGACTAACACGCTGGATGCCAGAATCAACCCAAAGAAAACAGCAAACGTTGGTTGAAGGTGATGATGCAATAGATGGTGCGTCGCCGAGGCCAACAGCAGGATTCCTGAAGCGATGCCGAAACCCAGGGCCGCTAGGAATCTCAAATCGATGTGCCGCGCCGCCGCGGCCCATTCCATTTTTCGCACGTGATTGATCAGCGTCACGTCAAAATGGCTGATCGCGGTGACCAGTCGATTGTAAATTCCGACGATCAGCGCGACGGTTCCGCCGGAGACACCGGGAATAATGTCAGCTCCGCCCATCATCATGCCGCGCGCGACGAGTGTCAGGTCTTGCTTGAAAGACGGTTGCTTGATCATGCCAGTCTATCGTGCTCTTGGGCTGGTCAGAGTTTGAACTTGACGAAGGGTATGTAATGATAGCGGTTTTGAGAACGGCCGTATTTCTTTGGTTGAAGGTGTGGATTTTGCAAACCAGTCCCACAAGGGACTTGCTGGCCGTTTGGCGCAAGTTCCCGATCCACGTGGGCGTAACTGAAGCCAGCATGGCGTGTTGGCCCGTTTGCCTTGCGAATTGTTTTCAAACCCGCGAATTCAGAATGGTCCGATCGACCGGGGGGCACCACAATGCGACGAATGGCAACTCTTGTTGCACACCTGATTGTTAGCCTGATCGTCCTCGAACTGACAAGTCACTCCGACGTGTCGGCTGCCGAGAAACCGAACGTGCTGTTCATCTTTGCCGATGACCAGTGTTTCGAAACGGTGCAGGCATACGGTCACGAAGAAATTGAAACTCCGAATCTCGACCGGCTGGTTCGGCGCGGAACGACGTTCACTCACGCCTACAACATGGGTTCGTGGAGCGGCGCGGTGTGCGTCGCCAGCCGAACCATGTTGAACACCGGACGGTTTCTGTGGCACGCAAATCGCGTCTACAAGTCGACTGAAGAAGAGCGCCAGGCCGGCCGCTTCTGGTCCGAGTACATGAAGAAAGCCGGATACGACACGTACTTCACGGGCAAATGGCACGTGCGTGCCGATGCGAACAAGGCGTTCAACTTTGCTTCTCATGTTCGCGGCGGCATGCCAAAGCAAACCGAAGCGGGCTACAACCGTCCCATCGACGGCCAGCCGGATGCTTGGAGTCCCTTTGATCCGAAATTCGGCGGATTCTGGCAGGGCGGTAAGCATTGGAGCGAAGTCGTTGGCGACGACGGTGTCAGTTACCTGAACCAAGCCGCCGATCGGGACAAACCGTTTTTCATGTACTTGGCGTTCAACGCGCCTCACGATCCGCGTCAGTCGCCGAAGAAATTTGTTGACAAGTATCCGCTGGATCGCATCAAACTGCCGAAGAACTTCCTGCGCGAGTATCCCGGCCATGAGCACATCGGTTGCGGCAAGCGATTGCGTGACGAAAGGTTGGCTCCGTTCCCACGCACCGAACGGGCTATCAAAGTGAACCGTCAGGAATACTACGCCATCATCACGCACATGGATGTCCAGATCGGGCGAATCCTGGATGCTCTCGAAAAGTCCGGCAGAGCCGACAACACCTACATTTTCTTCACCGCCGACCACGGACTGGCCGTCGGCCATCACGGTCTGATGGGAAAACAGAATCTCTATGACCACAGCGTTCGGGTGCCGTTTATGGTTGCCGGTCCCGGCATCATGTCCGGCAAGAAGATCGACACACCGATTTATTTGCAGGACATCATGCCCACCACGCTCGAACTGGCGGGCATCGAGAAACCCGGGCACGTCCAATTTCGAAGCCTGATGCCGCTGCTGTCAGGAGAACGAGACCGACAGTACGACTCGATTTACGGAGCTTATTTGAAATTTCAACGCATGGTCACGCACGGCGATTTCAAATTGATTCTGTATCCAAAGATTAGCAAAGTTCTGCTGTACAATCTGAAAAACGACCCGCTTGAAATGACCGATCTTTCCAAAAATAAAAAGCATCAGACCACGATTAAGAAACTCTTCGGCATTCTACGAAAGCTTCAAGAAGAAACGGGCGATCAACTCGACTTGCGCGAAACGTATGCCGATCTCTTGTGAAGCCGCATGAATCAACCTGCAACACTCGGCCTCCTGACCGAGAACTTCATTCCAATCGTCGCACGTCGATTGCACGGATTGTTCCATTGTGTAGCGATGTTGCGACCAGGGCCGCCGCAACTCCGGCTGCTTCCAGACGTTCCAGGTCGTCGACGTTCCTGACACCGCCGCCGGTGATGATTTCCAATTGGGGAAACTCTTGCTGCAAACGCTGGCACAATTCGATTGTTGCCAGCCCGCCACTGACACCGACTTGAGCAAGATCGAGCACGATCATCCGTTGAACACCCAGCTTGACGGCTTGGCAAGCAAGTTCGAATGGGTCGCGGCAACTCCAACGCTCCAAGTTGCCCAGCAGTTTGCCACCTTGCATGTCGAGACTAAGAATCAGCCGATGCCTGGGAATTTGATGACAAAGTTCCTCCACCAATTCGGGGCCGGGGATTGTTTCAAGTCCCATGACAACGGAGGTCGTTTCGATCCCGGCGTTAATGATTTGGTGTGCCTGATCCGCCATCTTGAGTCCAGCATCGACCATGATTTGGAATCCCGCGTCGGCCAGCCGTTCATAGAGTTCTCGATTCGGCTGATCCTTCAATATCGCATCGAGATCGGCCACATAGAGTTCCGACAAGCCAAGCCGGGCGCGAAATGCCGCAGCGACTTCCATCGGTTTGGCTGACGGAACCAGGCAACTTTCAATTGGCCGATATTCATCGCGGTGCCCGGCAACGCCGCGTACGACGAGCCCGTTCATCAGATCCATGACGGGAATAATCTTCATGGCCGCAACCTAGCAAGTGTCGAACTGGCAGTGCAAGCGGCGTGAATTGTCCAACCGGCCGTGATTCCCACAATTCCGCGACGATCGGCGTACAGTAAGGCGAGCGGCAATTGAGATTTTGCCTGCCGACGCTGGCAGCGTCGGCCACGTGGCGGATGCTGCCAGCATCCCTTGGTAAATTCTCATCTGCCGCTCGCCTAAATTAGCGCCTCCAACAAGCCAGTCGGTACTTGCACGTGGCGAAGTGATGCGTCAAGATTACGCCGCGTTTCGGCCGTCTGAGGTGAAATCGAGGAGTTTGGAAGACTCGATGTCGTTAGTTATTAGCAATTTGCGCAAGACTTACCGCGAGCCGGACGGCTCGTTATTGCCGATATTGAACGTTGCCGCTTTTGAAATGCAGGACGCCGAACAGGTCGTCTTGGTGGGTTTCAGTGGTGGTGGAAAAACGACCTTGTTGAATGTGATTGCCGGAATCACGTCGCCGGATGAGGGGAATGTGACGATTGACGGTGTCAATGTGACTGGTCTGCCGGAAGCGGCCCGCGACCGGTTTCGGGCCGAGCGGATTGGGTTTGTCTTCCAGACATTCAACCTGTTGCCGGCGTTTTCGGCATTGGAAAATGTGTTGCTGGGAATGAGCTTTTCCGGCAAACGATCCGATCGACAACGAGCCACGGAATTGCTGGATCGCGTCGGCCTGAGCCATCGGCTGACTCACCGGCCCGGCCAACTTTCCGTGGGCGAGCAACAGCGGGTTGCCGTCGCGCGATCTCTGGCAAATAGCCCGTCGTTGCTGCTGGCCGACGAACCGACAGCCAACGTTGATGTCGCCAATCAAGACACGATTCTGAATTTGATCCGCGATGCATGTACCGAGAACCAAGTGGCGCTACTGATAGTGACGCACTCGCGGGATGTGGCGGCTCTGTTCGACCGCGTTGAAACGCTCAGCGATTTCAACAAGCCGGAGACTGCCGCATGAATCTGCTGACGATCGCTTACAAGAGTATCCGGCAGCGGGCGTTGGCCTCGTCGTTAACGGCTTTTAGCGTCGCGCTGGGAGTCATGTTGATGGTGACGGTCTTGGTGATCCACGGTGTCGTCGATCGCATGTTCAGTCAGACGGCGACGGGATACGATTTGATCATTGGTCCCAAAGGCAGCAAGTTGCAACTTGTGCTGAACGCCATCTATCGAGTCAGCCAGCCGATCGAGAATCTGCCCTACCGGTTTTACAGAGAGCTAAAAGAAGACAAACGCATCGAAATCGCGTTACCGCTGGCGCTGGGCGATACGACTCAGGAAGGCGGGTTCACGATCGTTGGCACGATTCCTGAGTATTTCGTGACCGAGTACATGCCGGGCCGCACGTTTCAAGGGAACGGCGAACTAATCGCGAAGCCGTTTGACGCGATCATTGGTTCGAATGTCGCGAGGACGAACGGATGGGATATCGGCCAAACGTTTCGGTTGATTCACGGAGGCAATGAAGAACACGTCCATGATGAAGAATTCACCGTCGTCAGCGTGCTCCGTCCGACTGGAACCCCGAACGACAAGACGGTCTTTGTAAATCTGAAGGGATTTTACATGGTGCAGGGCCACGACAAACCAATCGAGGAAGCCGTGCGCCGTGTTGCCGATTTCTACAACGAAGACGTCGACGAGGAAGAATTGGCGCGGAAGGTGAAAAAAGCGGCGGAAGACGAAGCTGCACACGCCAGCAATGACGGACACCATCACCAGCACGACATTTTGGAAGTTCAAAAGGAAGTGACCGCAATACTGATCCGCATGAAGACTCGCGAGAATTCATCCGTGTCAATTTATACTCCCGGATTTCAGTCCGAAATCAACAAAGGATTCAAGGCGCAGGCCGTGAATCCGATTGGCGAGATCAAATGGCTAATGGACAACATCGTTGGACACGTTCGCACAATGTTGGTTGTGATGACCAGTCTGATCATTGTCGTTTCGGGAGTCAGTATCTTCGTCAGCATTTACAATTCGATGTCCGACCGCCGTCGCGAGATCGCCATCATGCGGGCTCTGGGAGCGAGCCGGCAAACAGTGTTCTCGATCATCATGTCAGAATCGACGTTGTTGTGTGTCGCGGGCGGTGTGATCGGACTGGTGTTGGGACATGGGCTTGTGTTCCTTGCGTCGCCAATCGTTGAAGCGCAAAGCGGGCTGCCGCTTGATCCGTTCGCGTTTGAGCCAATGGAGTTGGTACTGCTGCCGATGCTGATTGTCTTAGCCTCGTTGATCGGTTTTATTCCCGGAATGACGGCGTATCGGACGGATGTGGCAGAGACATTAGCTGACTGAGGAGGCTTTTGCGGCGCAAATCCTCAAACAATGCGTCTCGAACGTACGTCTATGAGGGTATGAAGGCAGAAACGGACAGCAAACCCGTCAAAACCAACCGACCCCTTCAAACAAATGGCCGCCATGACGAGAATTGGATGGAACAGAATCCTTGACATGGTATTATGGAAAAGCCCGCTCTCGGAATTTATTGTTGATTCTTTCGATTACTTTTTGTTCGATGGTGTGACGCGATGTCTCAATTGATTGACGAAACGACTCCCGCCGTGCAAGAACCGCGGCAGCGTGAGGAGTTTACGTACAAGCCGGTGCCGCCGCTCGCCCCCGTGACGATGGTCATCGCGACCTGCGCGGTTTCGTCGTTAGTCAGCATTTTTGGAATCGCTTTGGCACTTGCCGGTGTCGTCACCGGGTTCTTGTGCATGACGCAAATTCTTCGCTCACGTGGTGAACTTGGCGGGAAGATATTGACCTTGATCGGACTCACGTTGTCAGTGTCTCTGCTCGTCGGCGGTTCGTCCTTGCACGCGTACATTTACGCGACAGAAGTTCCGGAAGGATTTCGACGTATCAGCTTTTTGCATGACGTTTCTGAGAAGGCGCCGATTTTGGAAGCTGGCGTAGTGAAGGTTCATCCGGACGTGAATGAAATGAATGGGAAGAAAGTGTTCATCAAGGGATTCGTTTATCCAACACGGCAAACCAAAGGCCTCACGGAATTTGTGCTGGTCAAAGACAGCGAGAAATGTTGTTTTGGCGGACAGCCGAGTCAGACTGACATGATCTTGGTCAGGATGGAACCTGGCAAGACGATTGATTACATGGAAGGCCTCGTCTCGGTGGCCGGAGAATTCAAGGCTGGTGTTCCGCAACGTTCCGGCGTGTTGGCTCCAATTTACGAGTTGAAGGGAGCCTATTACAGTCGCGCCAAGACCGCGTATTGATCGAGACTCCGAGTTTTTTGGACCTCGAAAATCCGAACAGACAATTTAGCCATCACCCAAGCCCGGCTTTTTGACAAAGCCGGGCTTCTTTGCCATATTCCGGGTCATGATGGCGACGATAATTTAAGTGTCGAACAAGATTCGCTAGGTACCGTTGTGTGAATTTGATACACTGTCGGACTCTATTGCGGTGTCGCCAAACGGCGTTAAAGTTGATGCAGGCGTTAGTCGCCTGGAAATTACGGCAATCCGATCGGCTATGAAATGAGAGCATCCACATTCAAGTTGTTGTCGATGGCACTTGGGCTGCTCGCCGTCACTCTAATTGGTTGCGGCCAAACAAATGACGACGGATATGGCGACTTTGCCCTGAATGAACCAAACGGCGCTGCTTTGCCAGCGAGCGGGGAAGTCGTTGGCGACAAGGCAAAACCTGACGCCGAAACCGATTCGAAAGAACCGGATTCTGAATCAGAGACAACTCCGAAAAAGACGAAAACAGAATCACCCGCTGACGCCATTGGCGTGGACGCTGATGACTCGAAGATTTCAACTAATGCTGCCGACATTGAGGACGGCTCGAATACTGCATCAGCGAGTCCGCCGCCAAAAACACCGAGCACAAAAACACCGAGCACAAAAACGAAGATTGATCCGCTGGCTCTGGGGCCGGGGGCGAACCCTCGAGCTTTCTCGGCGAACCCATTGCGTCCCGCGTTAGGTCCGCCGTTGAAACCGCGCAAGGTCAAGCTGCTCGTCAAGGACCGCAAGTTCAAAGTCGAAGGCCCTCAGAAAGCGCTGCGCATCAGTTACGATGACTTCGATCTGCTGAAGATCCTCAACATGGAACCGGTGACGCTCAACGCAACCAAGCTGATGCCAGATTGGTTGAAGCAGCTTGAAGGCAAACGAATTCGGGTGCGCGGCTTCATGTATCCGCCGTTCCAGGAAGAGGGGCTTGAGGGTTTCGTGCTGGCCCGTGACAATCAGATTTGCTGTTTTGGCCGCGATCCCAAACCGTATGATATTGTGCAAGTTGACAT
>CAUZVF010000063.1:0-11444 GCA_963582955.1 Planctomycetota bacterium | reverse complement strand
CGGCATCATCAAAGTGATCAACACGTCACTAATCAGTTTTGCAACGGCTTCGCCTTTTGACTTTGATTTGACGAAGACCGCAACCAGGCGCGTTTTATCCTTGGACTGTTCCGTCAACTTCTTGAAGTCTTCTTCGAACTGGGCGAAAGACTCTTTCATTTCCGCGCGATCGTCGGTACGCAACACGGTCACGATTTTGTCGTACCATGTGTTGCCGTTGCGCAAAACAACATCCCATTCAACCTCGTCGGTATTGAAGAACCCCGACCACGCCTTGAACCACGCGCCGGCATCAATGACCTCCATGCCATCTTTATCTCCGCGAGCGACCAACAGTGTGGAATCAAGAAACAAGCACCGCTCGGTCAGATCGATCTGATCGACGACGTTGGGTAACGGCGGAAGTTGTTCAAGCTGCCGCAGGTATTCGCGGGTTTGTTTCGCACTCGGTTTGACCGTTTGAAGAAAGATCAAATCTCCGTGATGGGCCATCTTGTCGATGGCAATGCTGACTAACGCCTCGATCACCGTCGGCCCTTGTCCGAGCAGTCGGCCCACACGATGGCAAGTTTGAAGGTCCTGCCAAGCGGCCTCGATTCTGCCGTGTCCCAAATGTAGCATCGCACGCGCGGTCAAGGCACGGGCAAACGCACGAGATATCTGGACTCCCGGCAAGCGCACATTGATCAATCCCGGAGTGTCTTCGAACGGCAGCATTGGTGAATAGTACTTCGACCGCATCGATCCGGCGGTCACGAACGACAGTGGTTTATCGTTCAACTTCAACCAAAAGGCGATGTCCGGCAATTCCTGTTCGGTCCAAGGACCTTCCGTCGATTTGCCTTGTTGTTCAATAACAGCCTGGAAGCGTTCATCCTGTTGGCCCAGCTTCAGATTGTTCAGGGCATAATCCGTGATCGTCACCATGTACTGACCGTCATCGGGCGGAATCGGCATCCCTAGCAACTTAAAGAACTTGGGACTTTGGCGAGTTCCATCGGGAACCGGCCCCAGTGCCTGATAAAACAACACGACGGCGTTGTTTTCGGCAGTGACCCCTTGGCTCAACCGTTCGTTGATCGCCATCGCGTAATCGGGAAAGCCATCTTTGGTCAGCGGCTTTGTCACATAGGTCGTTTCTTTCGAGACAGTGAATTTTGGCCGTTTTGTTGGTTTGTCGTCCGCAGAACTGGTGAGTCCGATTTGAAAAAGCACGAAAACGATTGCATAGAACAAGCGTCGCGACAGCGTCATTTGTAGGTCCCTTCGATGAATTCCGAGAGAATCAGCAATTGTTATTGATCAAGATTCCCATCAAACAGACAGATTCGCTCGGCCGACACTTTCGTTTAAATAAAATCAAACTTGCACGAGCGAGGTAAGGAAGGGGCCTTTCGCGGCCTCGACGCAGAGCCCTATTTTGCGAGTGGCATGTGGACGCGAATGTCGTCGCCTTGAGGGTCATCATATCTGCGACTGCGACCGGCTTCGTCTTTGCCGTTGAGGCCGATGCTGTAAAGCAAATAGCCGTCGTCGGCGCGGCGGTAGTTCAATTCCTTGTGAGAGAATATGTCGTTCGGAATCTGTTTCAGACAATCCGGTTTAAGCAATCCGAGTGTTTTCGGGTATTGACCGTGATCAGCATGAAAGGCTGCGAGTGCGAATGCAATTCGTAGATTCCGATCTCGTTGCACGGCGCGGTCTACGGCTTTGGGGACTTCACACAATGGGGTCATCATGCCGGCGATCAAAATATCGCTCATCAATTCCGCGACTTCCGCGCCCTTGGATTTCGATTCGACGAAGACCTGTGTCAGCCGTTTCTTATCCTTTGCTCGTGACGCCAACTTCTTTCCTTCTTCCTCAAGCTGAGCCAATTTCTGTTGCATTTTCGCTCGATCGTTTGTTCGCAATGCGGAACCGAACCTGTCGAACCACTCGTTTCCATTGCGCAGAACTACGTCCCATTCAATCTCGCCCATGTTAATCTCGCCCGACCAAGCCTTCGGCCAGAGATCGTCGGCAAAACTCTCCATTTCCTGCTTACCGACGCGAGCGATCATTAGCGTGGAGTCGAGGAAAATGAACCGCTCGGTAAAGTCGAACTGCTTGGCGACATTGAGTAACGACGGGAGCCGTTCAATCTGCTTCAGATATTCGCGAGCTTGTTGCGCACATGGTTGGACTGTATCAAGGAAGATCAAATCGGCGCGATTCGCTTTGGCGTCTATCACGATGCCGACGAGGACCGAAAACGCCGTGGGACCTTGTTTGACCAATCGAGCAATGCGATGACACGTTTGCAAGTCCTGCCAGGCGGCATCTACGTTGCCATTGCCCAGATGTAGCATCGCACGGCTCGTTAGCATGCGGGCGACCTCGCGTTGTCGCCCAAGTTCATACATGTTCATATTGATCAATGCAGCAGAACGAGCATCGACTTCCCTTTTAGCAGCATACGGAAACATGGGCGAATAATACTGGCCCCGCTTCGATCCCGCGGTCACAAATGAAAGCGGTTTCTCGTTCAATTTCAACCACTGCGCGACTTCGGGAAGTTCCTTCTCTGTCCACGGACCGTCCAGCGACTGATCCTTTTGATTCAACATATCCCGATATCGATCGTCCCTTTCGATGAAGTTGAGCTTCAATGTTTCCGTGAAACCCACCAAGTACTGCCCGTCATCAGCCGGGATTGGCATTCCCAAGAGCTTGAAAAGCTCAGGATTTGGTCGATCAAATTCGGAATTCCCCCACGCCCGATAGTACATTACGACGGCGTTGTTTTCGGGCGTGACACCCTGGCCTAGCCGTTCGTTGATTGCCGCCACATAATCCGGGAAGCCGTCGTCGGTGAGCGGCTTGGTGATAAAGGTCGTCTCTTTCGACACAGTGAATTTCGGTCGTTTCACGGGTTTGTCATCAGCCGCGTCCACCAGGTGAACGCGGCAAACCAGGAATGTCGCGATGATTACTATGAACGATGAAGGCTTCATTCGCAGGACGCTCCGGACGATTTACGGGAATTTGAGAATGGGTGCTTGTAGATGTGACACTACAATCAGAGCATCTCAGCCGTCAACTTTGCTTACGGATTTCGGAGCGAGGTTCAAGACAACTCCGATATCGGTTGGCCGTGATAGATGTAATGCGGGCGACCAGATTCGTCGGGCCAAGCGGCGGTTTGGGGAATTCCTAGCGCGTTGTAGATCGTGGCCGCGAAGTCTTCGGGGCGTTGTGGCGACGAATCGGGGTACGCGGCGATGCGGTCGGATGAACCGACGATTGTGCCGCCTTGGATTCCAGCGCCGGCGAACAATGCCGTTTGGACGGCTCCCCAATGATCGCGGCCAGCGGTTTTGTAGACTTGCGGCAATGTAAAAATCTTCGGTGTACGTCCAAATTCGCTGGCAATGACAACAAGCGTTTTTTTCAACAGACCGCTTTCGGACAAGTCATCGAGCAACGCGGCAATCGCCTGGTCGGCGGGTGGGTAGAGTAGCTCGCGGGAGATCTTGAAGATGCCGCCGTGCAGATCCCATGTGTTGTAGTTGCCCAAATTGGCCTGCACCAAGGTAACTCCGGCCTCGATCAACCGTTTGGCCATCAGCAGCGTCCAGCCGAATAGGTTGCGGCCATAGCGGTGCGCCGTTGCCTCGTCGGCGTTGACGACGTCGAATGCATGCTGCACTTTACGGTCAGTCAGCAACGAAACCGCCGCCTGACGGTATCGGTCGAGACTCTGAGTTCGAGCGTGGGCGTCGAGTTCGCGGCGCTGACGCTCGATCGTTTTCAACAGTTCCGCGCGGCGCGTCATGCGTCGGTCTGTCAATCCCTCGGGAAGCACGAGCGTCGGAGCTTGGAATTTGGAATGGTCGACAACCCTTTTCTCGGTGCGGCGTCGGTAGGCGAAGTCGGGATATGCTCCTTTGACATCGTTGCCGCGGTAAGGCGATGCTTCGACAAACCAAGGATCGTATCGGCTGCCCATTTCTCCGCCGAATTGGCCCGGAGTCACTACGCCGCCCTGATTCATATTGACCAAACGTTGGGGCACGATGACCGCAGACGGCATCCGGGGATTTCTCGACGGGATCAGCCGTCCGACGATGGAAGCGGTCGACGGCCAATCAGTCGGCTGTGGTTTTTTCTCGTTGTACGCCGGCGGCAGATCGGTGCGGCCGGTCAACATCAACGTGTGAGCCTCATTGTGCTCGTTCGACCAATGCGTCAACGAGCGGACGAGTGCCAGCTTGTCGGTGTGTGCCGCGATTTTCGGCAAGTGCTCGCACACATCGATTCCTGGAACTCGCGTGGCAATTGGAGAAAACTCACCGCGGATCTTGTCGGGGGCGTCAGGCTTCATATCGAAGCTGTCGAGTTGCGACAGTCCGCCCGACAAAAATATGAACAACACCGATTCGGCGCTGGCGGTTGCCGTTGCACCCGCCGGAGCGACATCCGCAAGCGCTCGTAACCGTGTTATGTCCAGACCAAGACAACCAATCGCGCCCGCTTGCAACAACGACCGACGGTTGGATTGCGGATGTCGCATTTGTGTCTCGATTACGCCCATGAATGACTTTACGACAGCATTGAGTCGCGACAAAAGATAGGTCTCGCGAGCCGAGCGGGGCTATCGAACGGGTCAAGGCCAGCCCATTTCGGGGTCCCGCTCGGCTCGCGGCACCTACTCAGCACTGCCAACTAAGATACCGTGTGGAAAAAACCGGGATCTGAAACTGAGCGTCCAATGGTACTCACTTTGGACCGCCTTCGTGTAGCGGAGTTTCCGAAAACCGAGATCAGGTCGCGGTGTCAGTCTCGGAGAGACTGACCTACGATCATCACTTTTTCGTAGACCGAATCAGGATCGTATCACACCAATTGGCATGATCGAGGATATCACCGTGCTTGTCGAATTCCACAAGCAACGTCAGCCGTTTCTTGTCACGAACATTGATGGCGGGCGGGCGTAACGGCACGTCTGAACCCGTCAGCGAACCGCTGGACCACACGATTTCGTCGTCGAGTTTCACGCGAAATCGGACACTGCCCCGACCGTCAGTCTGGTCGTCGATTCCGACGACGGTTTGGAATTCTTGGAACGAGTGACCAAGCGCGAATGACAGTTCACAATGGCTGTGTACGCCGAGTCCTTTCGCATACTCGCGACTTCGAAGACTCAGCCATCCGCCTGTTACATTGCGGTCCGTGCGATACCGCCATTTTCGCGATAGAAACGGCTGAAACTGATAGTCGGCAACCGGTAAGTCGGACAAATATACTGTACGTCCGCCGAGAAATCGCATCGAAGCGATGGCAGTGATCGGCACACGCAACGTCGTGCCGAAAATCGTCTCACAGTCGATTTCACCGTTTGGCGTGCTTTGCAGGGCCTTCGTGGTAAACCACGACCCATCCACAAGCGCGACCAGTGTGCGCAAACCGTTTTGTTTTGGAAGGCTGAAGAGTTCGGGGTTAAAGCTGAGACTGCGGACATCCGATCGAGTGACCGACGTCTCACCGGCCGCCGTTTCGATGACCATCCGCGAGCGGTCGAAACTGCCAAAAGTGCCTCCAAGACGGTCGCCATTCGTCAGGACTAATTCGTCCTCGTCTTTGGGATTCTGGTTGAGGAATCTGGCCGTTGCCTTTCGCCGGTCCTTCAAGTTTCTGGGTAATCTGAACGCGATGGAACGGACGCTTTCCAACGGTACTCGAAATGTCGCCCATTCCGGAAACTGATCCCATTTGGCGGTCAGAAACTCTTCGTCAATGGATTGCGGCGAGACGACAAGCCGATCGTCGTTGGCAAGCAATAGGAATGCGCGTGGCAGACGAGCCGTCTCTCGAAGATCTCGCAGCGTGATTCGAATTACGTCGCGAGTTTCTAGTTGCCGGTTGCCGTCTACCGTCTTGATCGTGATCGCGGCGTGAGATACCGAAAGAAGCTCGCCCTTGATCTGACCTTTATCAACATGCTGCACAACGACGGATTCCGCCACGGCAACATTGAATGGCACTGCGCCGAGCAGCATCACAGTTTGTACAAGGACTCTCATGCTTGATGATGCAGAATAAACCGTCAACGATCGAAGATCGGCAAATAGCTATTGGGCATCTGTAAGATGATCAATGCCATGGCGGTCGCATATTCGTCACAGATCGTTGCGTCCTGCCAGTATCCTTTCGAGTTTTGCCGACGGATCAGTTCATCGCGGATCAACGGATACCATTTTCGCCAATAACGGCCGCGCGCCTGCCACATAGCTTGCACACCGTAATAGTGTCCGTAGAAATAATTGTTCCCGTAGTGATAGCGAAAGACGGAACCGTTTCGCACGTGCGCGGCCAAGTAGGCCAGTCCGCGTTCGATTTCGCGACCTTCGTAAACTCCGGCGCTGTACAGCGCGACGACTCCGGCCGCCGAACGTGGAAAGGCACTTTCAGGCCGGGAATCCAACCGATAACGAAAACCACCGTCAGTGTTTTGGCACCGCTTGACATAATCAATGCACTTGTCGGCAACTTCCTTGGGCACGAAGATGCCGCAATTCCGCGCCGCGCGCAACGCCATGATTTGACAGACGGTCACCGATACGTCGGCGTTCCGCGGTACAGGGTTGTAACGCCATCCCCCATCTTTGTTTTGCGTGCTGACGATCAATTTGACGGCACGTCTCAGAGTCTCACGCACGTCCTTTCTCGTACGGCTCATGCCATAAACCTCGGCGAGAAACAGCGTGGCGAAACCGTGTCCGTACATGGGTCCGTGAGATTCACTGTCGCGGATGTTGATGTATCCGCTGGGCTGGGCTGAATTCATGATGAAATTCAAGGCCCTCTCGACATGCTTGCCGTATTTGCCGCGTCCCGGAGTCGAACCAGACGACAAAAATGCCATGCCGCCCAGCGCGGTGACTCCGACGTTGTGCCCGTAACTGCCTTCAACTCCGAACGACCCATCTTCGAATTGTCTTGCGGCCAGATGTGCCAATCCCAAGTCGATCGTCTTTTGCGATTCGGGAGTGACCAACTTGGCGAGGTCTTCGGATGAACGCCGCTTCGAGTTTGATTGGGCGTCGGCGTCGAGCGGCATGGCCAAGAAAAGGCCGGCGAGCAGCAGCAGCAGCAGTTTCAAAACTACATGCGAGTGGCCGATTATCGCCTTTCGCTCCGCAAAAGATGCGCATCTTTCACGGAGCGAAGGGCGACAATGGAGGCATGAAGCCATGATCAGCAGATCAAGGACGCACGACTTTGGGATATTTCTTCCCGAGCAGATCCTGTGGTGGAGCGAGCCTGCGAGACTGCTTGATGCGCTCGACTTCCGCCGCGGCCTCTTTGCCGCCGCGTGTTTCCGTCCGCGGAATGTTGAATCCGCGCGGCCGCTGGTCGACGTTCGGGCCGAGCTGATTGCTGGGGTAGGGATCATGGAACTCGCTCGCCTGTCTTTGAATCCGAGAATGATGCCGCGGAAACAAAGTTGGAAATCGCGTATGAGCTTCCGAAAGGCACCCACACAACGCAAGGCATTGCAATGCAACAACTAACGTTATTATAGAGCGAAGCATCCCGGAAACCTCAAGCCGATTCGAAACGGGCGGGGGATTATAGTGACAGACCGGGCCATCGGACAGACGACTTTATCGATGCGTCAAAAGGTCTCACCAGCCGCGAAGAAGGACTTCAAGCACTTCAACACGTTCTTGGCACGCGTTTGGAATACGTCGGGATTGCGGATTCTGCCAACCGGTGTGATCAAGATGTTGATCTGAACTTGGCAGCTGACACCTCGGCGCGAACCCGGTTTTGAACTGCGGTCTTCGCCAAATTCAATCTGCAATTCGATGGGCTGTTTTTCCTCGGTGGCTCCCCAAAACGGCAACAGTCCCCGGCTTCCGACACGGATTACGGCACGATTGGGAGTGACTTCCAGCAGCTTCGCGGAATTGTCACTGACAAAGCCGCCCAGCTTGTAAACGATCAAGTCCGCCTGCGTGCATGCCGAGAATGACCCCGTGAACCGGTAGGGATCGGTGTCGTCGATTTCGGATTTCGATCCTTCGTCGCCGCCCATCAATTCGGCCGTCGTCAGCGAGCAAGTTTGGTTGCGTCCGGAATCTTTGGCCGTGTAAAGAGCTTTATCCGCGCGACGCAGTATGCCCTCGACAGAATCGCCATTTTCTGCTTCGGTGACTCCGAACGACGCCGAGACACGTTGGTCGTCGAGATTGGCAATCCGCGATCCGCAAATCGAGAGCCGCAATCGTTCGGCCCGTTTGACAGCCTGATCCAACGCCGTGTCGGGACAAATGACGACGAATTCCTCGCCGCCGTACCGGGCGACAAGTTCGCCGGAATAAGTTTCGTGTTGCAACAGCCGGGCCACCTCGATCAGCACCTCATCCCCGGTCGCGTGTCCGAAAGTGTCGTTGATGTTCTTGAAGTGGTCGATATCGAGAAAGATGACGCTGAAAGGTGGTTGATCGCGTGTCTCGTTGAAATCAGTGATCGCCAGAGCGAGCTGAGTTTCCAATTCTCCACGGTTGGCAACCGAGGTCAGAGCATCACGGCTGGCCGCCATTTTCAGATCGCGGTACTCCTGCGGATGCTGGCCGGTGCGTGCATTGTCCCGATAGATTTCGGCAACCCCTTGCAGGTCGCCGTTTTCGTCGAGCAGTGGAACCGACTGCAATTCAACATCAGCCCATTCTCCGTTCGACTGGCGAATTTTGACTTGCCGTGTTGTTGCCTTGCAACTCTTGCAAGTCGAAAAAAGCGGTGTGTCGTCACCGTGCAACACGTTGCCGTGTTCATCGGCGTACTCGAATACCTGGTTCGACCAGACATCAGGCATGACGCTGGACGAGTCGGCACCGAGCAGCTTTCGGGCGCCTTGGTTCCAAACCACGAAGCTCAGATCGGTATCGACCAGGAAGAAACCGTCATAGAGATTTTCAAGGACATACAAGTACGAGAAAATATGACAGAGTGAACTCGCCTCGATCGCGTCTTCCAGATGAGCCGGACCGCGCATGTGTGCCCGCACGTTGACGTCGCTACGGTCACTGGCAAACGGGACACCGTCACGTTGAGTCCACCGGTCTAATGCGGCGACGATGTTTCCGTCAAACTGCGTTCCCGCGGCGCCATGCAATATCTGCATGATTTCGTCATGTGGTTTGCATTGCCGATAAACCTGCTCGGTGGCCATCGAATCATAGGCATCGGCGACCGACAGGATTCGGGCTCCTTGGGGAACATCTTCCCCGATGCGGTAACCGCTGCTGCCGGCGCCGTAGTGCTTGTTCGCCTGGCTGACGATTTCGAGGACCTGGGGATCAACGCGGCACGCCTGCAAGACGTCAATGCCGATGTTGTGATGCAACGCCATCAACGCGGCTTCTTCGCGGCTTAACTGACCGGGCTTAAACAGGATGTTATCCGGAATTCCGATTTTGCCGATGTCGTGCAGCAGAGCGGCCACTTCCAAGACCTTCAGCTCGCGGCCCTCCCAACTCAAATATTGAGCCATGCCAACGGTGAGCTGAGCTGTCCGCCGCGAATGACGGACCGTCGAAACGTCTCGAAAATGCAATGCCGACAGCAGGCTGCGCAATGCGTCCCGCGAAACGACCCCGTCAAGACTCGAACCAGAATTCGAATCTTCGAGCGCACGTCGAGACAACGCCATCAATCCCAGCAAGACACGTGAGGAATCGCCGGGTTGCCCTGATTGCTCGGACAGGTCCGGCAACAACAGGTCATCGGATAGAAGTTCTCCGGTCACCATCGATTTTTGCCTTGGGAGACGGCTCTCACGAATTGGGAACGTTCGAGAAACCACTGTCGTTACGTCGCCTTTCGCTCCGCGAAAGTACCGCCACTTTCGCGGAGCGAAAGGCCACTCTTATTGATCGACGATTTCTGGGTCATCGAACGATGAACTTGACATGTGTTGTTGCAGACCGGCAACACGGAATCCGCACAATGATGGAAACGTAGCTCACGGTGACTCGGAGTCAAACTTGCCTCGCACGGCAGGCGAAATCCGGCACGAACTGTCCAAAGTGGTATCGGTCGGGCGAGCCGAATCGCGGACGGTTATGACGAACGTCCCAATTCTTGCGATCGTGCCGTCGCGGCTTCGACGGCGTTTATCAGAGTGCCCCGCAGTCCGCCATTTTCGAGAGCGTGCAAACCGGCAATCGTCGTGCCGCCGGGACTCGTGACGGCGTCTTTCAGCACGCCGGGATGCTCGCCAGTTTCCAATACCATGCGAGCGGCACCAAGCACTGTTTGAGCGGCCAGTTGAGTGGCCACGTCGCGCGGCAATCCGACTCGCACACCGCCGTCGCTGAGCGATTCGATGATTTGGTAAACGTATGCCGGGCCACTGCCCGACAAGCCAGTGACCGCGTCGAGCAGCGGTTCGGCAACCTCGAATGCGATTCCGACCGTTGACAACATTTCTTTGACGAACTGAGCGTCGTCGCCCGTCGCCGTTCCACCGATCGAAAATCCCGCCGCCGAAGCACCCACGAGACACGGAGTATTCGGCATCACGCGAATCAGCCGCGTGTCGTCGCCAAGCATTTCTGAATACGTGTTAATCGAGATTCCCGCCGCAATCGAAACGACCAAGTGATCGGCGGTGACGGCGTCTTTGATTCCGAGCAACACTTCGGCCATCATTTGCGGTTTGACGGCCAGCACAATGACATCAGCATTCACCACTACTTCGTTGTTTGATTCGGTGACTCTGGCTGTCGTCTCGGCATGAAACGCGTCTCGCGCGGCGGCAGACACGTCGCTGGCAATGATGCGCTCGGACTGCACGAAATTGGCTTGGATCAGGCCGTGCGCCAATGCCGTGGCCATCCGCCCCGCGCCAACAAAACCGATTCGTTTGTCTTGTGTTGATGTCATTTCAGTCATTGCCATCGACGAACACAGGTTTAAGGAGATTGTCTACCGGAGCAAAATCGTCAGTCAGGAACAAGCCGTGCGCCGATTCCAAAACTTCGCCGATCAGCCCGATCTTGGTTTTCTTGTCAGTCGTCGGATTTGTTTCGATCGCCGCCAATGGTCCGGCTCGCCAATATCCGCCAGCGTCGCCCAGATCGTTCATGTCGATGGGTTTCCGCGAGGCGGCAATCACAAACGTGTCGCGGACGTCACTTGGCAAGCCAGCATTGCTACTGAAGACATACACATTCGGAAACACTTCCGCCACGGTCCTGACAAAGGCGCCCAGGAATCTGCCGCTCCGTTCGGACCGTGACCGGGCATACAAATCTTCGGTGGCTACCTGAAATCCCGTCGCTGTATCCAGCTCTTTCAACGCCTTCAACAGCCGCTGGCTCATGGCACCCCGAACAGCGATCTGCTGCGGACTTCTGTCATCGTTCAGATAGACCTCGATCGCCTCGAACGGT
>CAUZVF010000062.1:0-11495 GCA_963582955.1 Planctomycetota bacterium | reverse complement strand
CAATAGTGTTCGGCACGGTTTGTGCCTTGGGAGGTCATCATTGTAATTGTTGCAGGATGGGGCGTCTTCTGCGAGCGAGACTCGAAGGCGCAATCAGGTAAAGTCAACAGTCGGCTGGGGACCGCGCAGCAGCGAACGGCGTCGGATGCTTGGCGCGCAGCCGCGCTGGACTATTCACTGTCTGATTTTTTCAGCTTCGCGATGTGCGCCAGCAGTTCGTCTTCATCGGCCAAGCCGATCAAGTAATAGCAGATCATCTCGTACGTGCGTTTGGTTGGCTTGCGGCCGGTCCAGAGGTTGATCAGCAGGCACGCGATGATGGCGCAGTATGTCTGAATCTCAATCCCCTTCGGATGGTGGCTCAGCAGGTGCCGACAGCCCAGCATTTGCTTGAAGACTCTGAAGAAAATCTCGATGGTCCAGCGATACCCGTAGATCAAAGCGATGATCTCGGCGGGAACGTCGAGCAGGTTCGTCGCGATGCGTAACACGCCGTCACTGCCAGGGCCCGTGGAACCGCCCTTGTATTTGCCCTTCTTCGTGTGGGGGTTCCTGGCGACCGTCACGACGCGCATCCGATGGTCGGGACGGTCCGCAGGCTTGGAAGATTGTCCCATTTCGACCAGGCTGTCCGAAAGCACCCGCGCCTCGCGGGCCGCGTCGGAGAGCGGCCGTTCTTCGAGGATCTCAAAGGCGCTGTTGTCCCGGATGCGGCACACGTAGCTGCTCTTCGCTGTCGCGATGGCGTTGAACAAGCTGAATTTGGCATAACCGCGGTCCATCACGTAGCAATGGTCCGTCTGAATGGCTTTGCCCATTACGGTGCGTTCGTCATTCTCGCCACCGCCATCACGCGTCACATCGATGCGTGTGGGAACATGGCGGTCGACTTCAAAGTGCGTATGCAACCGCCACTTCACCAATCCGCTGCCGGTTTGCTCTTTGAGCCACACCGCCTCGGCCATTCTCGGAAGGGCACTGAGCAACGTGCCGTCCACCAACGTCAACGTCTGTCGCACGTGCTTCAGACGGGCGTCCCGCCCCACGGGTTCCAACTGGGCTCCCAGTTCGACGATGATCTCCTGCAGCCGCTGCGGTTCGAACACGTGCGAGGACTCCGAGAACGATCCCAACGACACTCGCCCACAACCCAGCCGCTTCTGAACCTTCTTCAATTCGCTGGCCTGCTGAATCGCTCGTAGTGACGAGACGATGGGGTTAAATAAAAACAGCAAAACCAGCAGGCAATACTCGTCGAAATGCAGATCACGATTCTTGGCGAGGTCGCGTTCACACCCGACTTCATGTAAGCGCGACAACAGCGGCGCCAGCTTGTCGAAGTACTTCAAACCCGTGAGGTCTTTTTCTTCGACCTGTTTCCGCCGGGGACGTGGCATCTCTCAACCAGACTGCCAACTGCTCCGTCTTGGTTGTAAGATGGCCAATTTACAGACCAGCTCGTGCCGGTCTTTCCGATGATCCTCAACATTTTCTCGCTACAGACAAGGAATACGCTGGAATGCACAAACCGTGCCGAACACTATTGAACAATTCCTGTTTTCCATAAAAACTGAATTGTCAGACATTCCACCTGATACGAATCGAAAACCACGATCCACGGACGGATCACCGCGAAGCCAACTTGGAAATGAGTCGATCTGTTACCAATAGAATATGGTCTCGAATCGGTCTCGATCGTGGCTCTCGTAAAAATTCAACAACGGTCGCTGGCCGATTTGGCGATTTGCACGAGTTATCCCACGTTCGCTTGACCGACTCGCAATTCCTAAATTACACTGATTGTTTCGTTTATGACGTAAGTAAGGCACGTACGGTCAAGGATGACACACGCTGGCGGTTGAGGATATTGGCCTCTTGTGTCGCCTGTGGTCACATCAGATATCGTTTTTGCGCGTTTGCGCTGACGCTTGCATTACGATTAGATCACGGATTCACGGATTCACGGTTTTCCCAGCAACAAAGTTGCGGATTTCGCCATCCGCGGCGGGCCAGGTTTTGGCACACAATCGAAGGAGCCTGAGTTCGTTGAAAGCACTCATTAGCGACATCCACGGAAATCTGGAAGCTCTGGAATCGGTGTTGGCCGATATCAATGACTTGGGCATCAGTGAGATCTACTGCCTGGGCGATATCGTCGGTTACGGACCGAATCCGTGTGAATGCATCGATCTGGCGATGACGTGCGACATGTGTCTGTTGGGAAACCACGATCAGGGCGCACTGTTTGATCCGGAAGGATTCAATGCGGGCGCGGAGCGTGCTATCTTTTGGACACGCAAGACATTGGAAACCGGTAACGGCGCCGATACCGAGAAACGCTGGGAGTTTCTCGGCGAATTGCCGCGCATGCGCCGCGAGACTGATTACTTGTTCGTTCACGGTTCGGCACGTAATCCATTGAACGAGTACGTCTTTCCAGAAGACATCTACAACCAACGAAAGATGGAACGTATCTTCGCCTTGGTTGACAAGAACTGCTTCCAAGGACATACGCACATTCCCGGCATTTTTACCGAAGACTTGAATTTCCTCTCGCCCGAGGAAATCAATTTCGAATTCAAGCTAGGTGGCCAAAAGCATCTCATTAACGTCGGTTCCGTGGGACAGCCTCGCAATGGTGTTCCCGAGTCGTCGTACGTATTGCTTGACGATGATGTCCTGAAATTCCGTCGCGTTTCTTACGATGTCGAAAAGACCGCTCAAAAGATCTACGCCATTCCTGAACTCGACAATTTCTTGGGCGATCGCCTGCGGGACGGTCGGTAACAATGGAACAAAAGCGTTTCTTTCTGTTTCTCACCCTTTCAATAGGGATCTGGGTGGGCTGGTTTGCCTTCGGTCCCAAGGTGTTTCCCGGGTTATTTCCAAAACCTGCCCCGAAAAACCAACAGGCCGACGCCGATGCCGCGGAAGGTGACGGCGAAAAAGACGCCGATGCCGACGAAGCAAAGGGCGAAGAATCTGGTGCCAAGGACCGGGACGACAAGAAGCAGCAAGACGGCGATCCCGAAAAGAAGACCGAAATCGTCGCGGCGGACGGCAATGATGCCAAACCGGATGATCAACCCGCTGAAAAAGCGGCGAAGACGGCGGCCATCCATCCTGAAAAAGAAATCAGGCTGGGTTCGGCTGATCCGTCGTCGGGATATTTCATCGAGGCGGTCGCAACTTCAAAAGGCGCGGCAATTGCAACAGTGCTGCTAAACGACCCGCGCTATCGAGTTCTCGAAAAACCGGAAGAGCAATTGAATGTTGTCAGCCCCGTGCTGGGCGATGATGACACCCGCTACGCAACATTCATGACTTCCTTTCCCGAATTGGATGACCAGTTCGGCAAGCCGGGTTCCGGGCTTCGGGAATATGTGTGGAAGGTCGCTGCCGTCGAGACGGATCCCGACAATCCCAAGATCAATAAATCAGTCACTTTCACGGCGACCTCGCCGGACGGAAATTTTCAGCTCACAAAACGATATGTCATTGACCCGGTTCCCGTCTTTGAATCCGACGTTCTGCCGATTTTGAAGGCTCGGTGCTTCGAATGCCATTCAGGAAAGCAACCCGACGCGGGGCTCGACTTGAGCCGTCGGGCGGCAATCCTCAATGGAGGACAATCGGGACCGGCGATTCGAGTCGCTCACGCGGAATCGAGTTTGTTGTGGGAAATGGTCGCAACAGGAAAGATGCCTTCCAAAGGCAAATCGTTAACGGCGAAAGAAAAAAGAATCATTCGCGACTGGATCAATCAGGGAGCAAAATCGACAGAGCCTGATTCAAAGCGACCGGAACGAAAAGAGTTGGGTGCGCACGAGCGAGACACGGACTCGTACGGCTATCAACTGAAGGTTCAAATCTCGATCAAGAATCTGAGTGATGAAGAAAAGAAGATCAGCTACGTCGCTCAAGGGCCGGTCGGCTTGCCGCTGGAAAATGTCGAGTACGCTCGCAAATTCAGCGACATCAAGATTGGATTTCTGAAGGATTCGAACGTCGTTGAAGATGGCGTCACGATCGAATCAATGACGTCGGCGGAAATTGCGGAAGCGGTCGCGGACGACGAGTTGAAAGAAGAATGGAAACAAGATCTTGATGACGGTTCTGGCGAAGTGCGGCCGTTTCAGTGTATTGGAATTGATGTTCAGTACTTCGCGGCATTGTTTGTCCCCGAGGGTGATCAGCTTAAGCATCCCAACGTTAAGGTTGTCCGGCCGCGGCTTGTCGCAAATAACCAGGCACATTCGGAACGCAGCGAGATCAGCCTTGATATCTTCTCGAGCTTGATGAAAGTTCCGGCCGGCGGCGAAGTGAGCCACGCCTATACATTCTATGCCGGCCCGAAACGTATTCCACTCTTGAAGCCCATCGGCGCCGCGGATTCGATCGATTACGGCTGGTTTGGATTTGTCAGCAAGGCGATGCTCGGAGTTCTTAAGTTCTTTCATGGAATTGGGCTGCCGTACGGAATCGCAATCATCATGCTGACCGTTCTGGTCCGCGCTTGTATGTTCCCGATTTCGCGCAAGCAGGCGGCCGGCGCGAAAAAGATGAAGGAATTGCAGCCGAAAATCGCTGAACTCAAGAAGAAGTACGAAAACGACAAAGAGAAAATCGCTAAGGCTCAAATGGACCTGTTTGCGAAGCATAATTACAACCCACTCTCGGGTTGTCTGCCGATGTTCTTGCAGTTGCCCATCTTCATCGGACTCTACCAAGCGCTCTACAACGCCGTTGACTTACGGATGGCTCCATTCTTGTGGGTCAACAACTTGGCGGCCCCCGACGCATTGTTCGAGCTACCGTTTAAGTTGTGGTTTCTCGGCGGCCAGTTCAACTTGTTGCCCATCCTGACGGTCGTCCTGTTCCTGGTTCAACAGAAAATGTTCATGCCGCCGGCAACGGACGATCAATCGAAGATGCAGCAGAAAATGATGACCTACATGATGATCTTCATGGGATTCATGTTTTACAGCATGCCGTCGGGTTTGTGTGTCTATTTCATCGCTTCCAGCCTGTGGGGCATGGGTGAGAGAAAGATGCTCGATTACATTAAAACTCCCGAACCACCGCCACCGGCTGATGACAAACCACCCGCCAAGAAAAAGAATAGCTTCTGGTCTCGCATGAGCGAGCGAATCGAAGCCGCCGCCGAAATGCAGCAGCAGGCCGCCAAAGCCAAGACGAAATCGAACGGCCGCGCCAAGCCGGACAAGAAAAACCGCAAGTCACGCTCACGGCGGTAGCAGTTAGCTTTCAGCGATTAGCATTCAGGCGCGGGAATTCGGTTTTGTGCAGTTTCCCGATTCGTGCTGCGAACACTCAAAGTTTGCGCCTGCCCATGCGAGTCCGCATCGCGATGCCTTGAGCTGAATTCAAAGAAAGAAAAAACCCGGTCTCGTCTCCGAAACCGGGTTCGTGATCGTTCGTTGGTGAACAACAGGATTAATTCAGAAAACCGAAGAGGCCATCCAGTGCTCCGCTCTTCTTGCTTGCCGTCGCACAACCTGTGTTACATCCCGTGCTACATCGTGGTGCGCACGGATTACAGGAATCAACACGAACTCGGCATGTGATTTTCTTCGGGACCATTTTACAGACGCAGACTTGGATTTCCTTTTCCACCATGACGGGCACGCAAACCGTGCATGTGACCGTCTTTTCCTTTGCCACGCACGTGTAGGTCGTCACCTTAATCTCTTTGGTCAGCGTCTTGGGTACGCAGACCGTGTACTTGACGTCGCGAGTCTTCTCTTCGGTCACATACTCGCAGACCTGAACTTTGCGAGTGCGAACTTGCGGCTTACAAACAGTGACCTGGAACTCGTAGGGTTCCTCGACACATCGTTGTTGATAGCAGGTGTATTCGACCTGACGAGAGACGATTTTGGGGACCCAAACACGGCACGTCTGCGGGCAGGGATTGCATCGCGCTGCACAAGGATTACAGCCATTTGCACATTTGCCGCAAGGATTACATGCCGGAGCACACGTAATCGGCCGCTCTTCCCAATGTCCCTTGTCTTCGCAAACCGTTCGCGTCTGCTTGACGGGGAAAGTCTTCCACACGCGCCGCGTACCTTTACGAGTCTCGGTGCTGGCAACATTGACCGTGTATTTTTGCTCGACTTCTCTCATGACTTGTTTGCAAACAGTGTAGGTTTGTTTGCGAGTCTTCGTCTGTTGCTGGTACACGGTGTATTCGCACGTCTTCGTGGTGACAACAGGAACGCGCTCGTAGTATGTCACCTTCCTTGTTTTTTGTTGTCGCTGGTATTCGCAGACTTTGACTTTGCGAGTCTCCATGACGCGTGTTGGAACCATGACGGTCCGCTCGATCGTTTTGTATGCCGGAGCACACGGCGTACATGCCGGACGGCAGGGGCTACAAGCGGTACGGCAGGAAACCGACGCACAAGACGTCTGGCAGCCGCCACATTCTCCGGCCTGCGCATTCATTGCCAACAGCAACGGAAGCGCGGCCAACATGACCACGGTTTGAATCTTCATTCGATGTTTCTCCTTCATGGATGTCGAACTTAGTACGGAATTAACTTTTGGCTCTGAAGTTTTCAACTCGATGGGCCCACGGTACGAGTTCATTTTCGATCCGATCGAGAAGGCATCTTGGGGGGACCGCGTGAATCCGCCTGATGACGAATCCCACTCGGACGATTCATTGGGAGTGGAACGTTCATCATTTGTTGTTGTCTTTGGATGTGATGAATGTTGATGCCACGGGGAGGCGACACCGTGAACATGAATGCAATTTCAAACCACTCAATATAGACAGGTTAAGGACAATATATCAATTGAAACGACTATGTCGAAGAAACAGATTATTCCATGCCTGCGGAAGTGCGGAATGCCAGCGGACTTACGCCAAATTCTGGAGTGTCACTTGACCGTGGAATAGGCCAAGAAATCGAGCAACATCGAAATACTGAAGGCGCTGTGGACTGTAAATGCACGCCGACGATCAGAATCCGGCCGCTTTCCCGCTGAGCCGAGTATCGGCAACTCCTACAAGAACACCTCGCTGGTGATCCACAAGAATTGAATGAGCATCACCTTGTCGACGTGGCGGCTCGTCCAAAATATGGCCTCGTGCTTTCAACGAGTTGACCAAATCCGCGAAGCGAGGTTGCCCAACACCTTCAAAGCGCACACGATCGGGAAGCCATTGATGGTGCAGCCGTGGTGCGTGGACGGCGTCGGGCAAGTTCATTTGAAACTCCAAGACGTTCAAAACGACGTTGAGCGAGGTATTGATGATCGTTCTTCCGCCTGGGCTGCCGGTGACCAGCACGGCCTTTCCGTTTCGTGCCACGATCGTCGGCGTTTGAGAACTCAGCATGCGCTTTGACGGTGCGATCTGATTCGCTTCCGTTCCGATGTAGCCACGGCGGTCGGTGTAGCCGGGTTTCCAATTGAAGTCGCCCATCTCATTGTTCAGTAAGAATCCGGCGCCCCGGACGACGACTCGTGAGCCGTAGCTGAATTCCAAAGTGTAGGTATTCGAGACAGCCATCCCACAAGCATCAACCACCGAAAAGTGCGTTGTACTGGTGCCTTCATCGGCCAAGGGAATATCCGGTGCCAGGTCTTCACTTCGAGTTGCCTTGGTTTTGTCGATCTGACTTGCCAGCTTGGCCGCGTAATTCTTTGAGGTCAGATGTGCGGGAATCTTGATGAAATCCTGATCTCCCAAATGGCGGGCGCGATCCAGATAGGCACGCTTCATTGTCTCGGCCATCAAGTGCAGCGTGTCGGGTGACCAGCGCCCTTTCTCTCGAAGATTGAAGGTTTCAAGAACGTTCAACATCTCGACCAAACAGATGCCTCCGGAACTTGGCGGAGGCGGCCCGAAGATGTCGTAACCACGATACGTTCCGTGGATCGGTTGCCGCAGCTTTGCGTGGTATCTCGCCAAATCAGCCTTTGTGATCACACCGCCGCCTGACTGCATTTCGCTGACGATTTGATCGGCGATCGCTCCCTGATAAAACGCATCTGGTCCTTCGCAAGCGATCCGATGCAGCGTTCTTGCCAAGTCGGGTTGAATCAGCCGATCGCCGGTTTGCCATTTTTTTCCATTCTGAGTGGCGAAGACACGTAACAACTCAGAGTATGGTTTGGTGCCGTCGTTGCCCAAGACGCCATTCAGTGATGCAGCAAGGTGTTTGTCGACAGGAAAACCGTCCGCGGCTAATCTGACGGCTGGCATGACGAGTTCGCACCACCGTAGCGAGCCATATTGCTCGTGCGCCAAAGCAAGTCCTCGTATTGTTCCGGGAACTCCGACAATCTTGTGACCAAACTTGCTGTCTTTCAGCGAATACATCGTCTTTGTCGCTGCCGCCGGTGCCATTTCGCGATATTCCACACAGACCGGCGGGCAGCCACGGCCCGGATGAATCATCATAAATCCGCCACCGCCGATGTTGCCCGCCGGTGGGTACGTGACGGCCATCGCCAGCGCCGTCGCAACGGCTGCGTCAACGGCGTTTCCGCCCCGTTTCAAGATCTCACAACCAACGTCAGCCGCGGGAGCCGAAACAGCCACGACCATGCCATGCCGACCCTCGACGGCAACCGGCCGCTCGGCTGCAAGCGCAACCGATGGTTGATTGATCTGAGTGTCGAAATCGCTGATCGGCGCCGAGAATTCGGAGAATCGTTCAGAACAATCACGCTGAGCGTGCGCAACGCTCGATGTGCATAAGGTGAATACTAGAACAAATCGACATGCCAGCAATCTTCGGCGCATTGGTCGGCTCCATGTGTCAGAATCGCTTTCGAAATGGTTCGGCAATTGTAACACTTGAAGCTAACCGATCGTTACCAAGCAAAGCCCACAAAAAGACCATGACGACGTTTTCATCCATCGTTCGATGCCGGCCTGACGATTTGGGCCAGCCGATTCCCGACGACGAGCATGCCGTTTCGGTTTGTCTGCCGCGCTGGTCGGATAACGTTGGATACGAAGAGGCCGACCCGAGAATCATCGAAAAGATGCGTTGTGGGTATCCTCGATTCTTTCTGCATCCGGCGGTCGACGATCTCTTCAAAGAATGTGAGCGGCGATTTGCAACGGTCGATGAAGGCTGTTTCGCATTTCCGACTTCGGCGGTTGCACAACGTTGTGCCGAGTTCCTGCGGGCAAGAACGGGTGTTTCCGCCAATGTCCATGAATTCGGATGGCAGCGGATTCACGCTGTATGTTTTCCGAAAGCGATTGGCCGCGAAGCCATGAACTTTTGGCAGCACGCGGGCGAAATCATCTCGTCTCGAATGTCGGTGGCTGCGTTGCAAGGCACCGAAACAACGGATTTGGCCTCCGATAAAAAAGCCGTCTTGCGCGGTCGCGTTGCCAGTCAACTCAATGCGAGCCCCGACGACGTTTACCTGTTTCCAACGGGCATGGCTGCTGTCTTTATGGCTTACCGTGCTTTTCAGTCACTTTTTCCCGATCGAATGAGCGTTCAGTTCGGATTCCCTTACGTCGACAACCTGAAAATCCAACAGCGATTCGGATTGAATCCCGAATCAGAAGATGGAGTTCACCTGTTTCCGAACGGGTCGGCGGCAGAGCTGGCAGAACTGCAATCATTGCTGGCAACCGAACCGATCATGGGCTTGTTCTGCGAGTTTCCCGGCAACCCATTGCTGAAGAGTCCCGATCTGGCACATCTTGACGAACTGGCCACGAAACATGCTTTTCCGATGCTGGTGGATGATACTTTGGGAGCGATCACGAACGTTGATGTCACTCCCGTGGCGGATGTCATTGCTACCAGCTTGACGAAATTCTTCTCGGGCGTCGGCAACGTTGCCGCAGGCGCTCTGATTCTGAATTGTGAGCGTTCGTTTTATGAACGGCTGAAGTCATTCCTCGATCGCGAATTCGAGGACATTTTCTTCGACGAAGATGCCATCATCCTCGAACAGAATTCCCGCGACGTTGCCGAACGCATTCAGATCATCAACCGAAACACGCAAACACTGTGCGACTGGCTGCGTGAGCATCCGGCGGTCGAACGCGTTGACTACCCGAAATACCAGACGACTGAGAATTACAATTCCTTCAAAACGAATGGCGGCGGTTATGGAGGTTTGTTTTCGCTCCAACTTCGGAACGCCCCACAAACGGCGCCGGCATTCTATGATGCACTCGAAATCTCGAAGGGGCCGAATCTGGGAACCAACTTTTCACTCTGTTGCCCGTACACGATTCTGGCTCATTACAAGGAATTGGATTTCGCCGAAAGCTGCGGAATCTCACAATATCTGATTCGCGTTTCGATTGGACTGGAAGAATCAACCTGGATCATTGAACGATTCGAAGACGCCTTGCGATGTGCTGGCAAGAGCTGAGACATCGTCGCCTTTCGCGTAGCGAAAGTCGGCACTTTCGATTTGATTTCGATCAACTGCTGCCGGCCGAGAAACTGGTGCCGGCCGAGAAAACAGTGTCGCATCGATAAATACTCAGTCCCCTACCAGCTTGTCTGGTAGGAATCAAAGTTTGACGAGCTAACATTGATGGCTGCATGTTAACGAGGCCGCTGTCGGCTTGTCCGACGGGTGAATCAGTTTGATCGGCCATGATCGTGTTTGGCCGGTCAATCTTTGGCTCTTGCCAGACAAGCGGGCAAGGGGCCTTTTTGGGGCTCAGCGGCAAACTTGTTAGCTTTCCAAACTGATCCACCGGCCTGACAAGCAGGCAGGGGTCAATGCAGTAGTAATTGCTCGAATATTCCTTCACCAGAAGACGGAGAGACAAAATGTATTACGCGGGTATCGCGGATGAGGCCGGGGAAGACCTGGAAACTCAAATTCGGGCGCATCGGGAACTCGGATGGTCACACATCGAACCCCGGAACATCGGCAACCGCTGTATCACGGATCTCTCGGACGAAGAGTTTGAAGTCGTTCGCGGCAAGCTGAACGACGCGGGAATCAATTGCGTGGGATTCGCCTCGCAGATTGCCAATTGGGCGCGACCGATTGACGGAGACTTTCAGGTCGACATTGATGAATTGCAACGAGCGATTCCGCGGATGCAGCGAACCGGTGCGAAGTTCATTCGCTGCATGAGCTACCCGAATCGCAAGGAGAATCCGCTTTCCGACGCCGACTGGCGTGACGCGGTGATCGAGCGGTTTCAAACACTTGCCAAGATTGCTGCCGATGGCGGAGTCGTTTTGGTTCACGAAAACTGTCACGGTTGGGCCAGTCAGACGCCCACTCATTCCGTCGAATTCGTCGAACGCATCGATAGTCCGGCACTGAAGCTGGTTTTCGATACCGGCAACGAACGCGAAAATGACACGGTCGAATACTATCACGCCGTCAAGGATTACATCGTCCACGTCCATGTCAAAGACTGGAAAGAACGCGAAGACGGCGACGTTTCGGAATGTTACCCAGGCGAGGGCGACAGCGGCGCACGCGAGATCTTGGAAGACCTGATCAAGACC
>CAUZVF010000061.1:0-11515 GCA_963582955.1 Planctomycetota bacterium | reverse complement strand
CCGAAATCCTCTCGTCAAGTCCTCAGCACTCATCGAGTCAGGCTGAAAGCAAACGTCGAACAACGTATAGCTCGACCAACCACAATTTGGTAGCAATCGTCCGTCGTTGCGCAATCGTTGGTAGAGTCCCGTGCCTGGAAACGGCGTTTGCAAGGTGAGTTGGACTTCGGCCATGGGACTTTCAAGGATGAATCGCACCAACTGATCGAGCGACTGCCCAGTCTCTCCGTCCGCGCCGGCAATGAAGCAACCGTTGACGACAATCCCCGCTTCCTGGATTGCCCGCACGGCATCCATGATTCGGTTCAGATCTGCCTGCTTTTTGCCGAATCCCGGATACCGAAATACCAGTGATTCAATTCCCACCAGCACTTGCATGCAGCCGGACTCGGCTAAACGCGGCAGCAAGTCGGGACGCTCGCCGATTCGCCAGTCGCTTTCCGTGAACCAACGCGCGCCGGCCTGTTGCATCAGACTCAAGAGTTGTTCAACGTCGCGCTGGCCGGCGAAAGTATTATCATCGGCGAGTTCAATCAGCGGTTTGGGAGAAATCATCCGGATGGCATCCAACTCGCGCCGAATCGCCTCGATCGGCTTTTCCCAAAATTGACCCAACAGACGGCTTGCGCCACAGAAGTCACACGCTAAAGGACAACCTCGCTGAGTCTGCAAGGTCAACCGCGACGGTTTCGTTCCTAAGAGGCCAAATTGTGGAATCGGCGAATCAACAGGACCGCCGCGAGATGCCTGATACCGAGGCGCCAGATGTCCGGCTTCCGCATCGGCCAGTAGGTTTTGCCAAACAGATTCTCCGCCGCCGACAACAACTGCGTCGAAGAACCGCGTTGCCTCTTCGGGACAGGCGGTTGCATGCAGTCCGCCGATCACCGTGCGGATCTTTCGATTTCGGAACCACAGGCCCAGCCGATACGCCTCCTCAACCGAAGCGGTCAAAGCCGACACGGCGACCAGAGTCGGAGATTCCGCGGCGATCCGTTCAAGTAGCTCTTCGTCAACTTGCGGAGCCGCATGATAGCTGCGGGTCCAACGTTCCGGCGTCAAGCCAGCCAACGTCAGCAGGCCAAGCGCCGGCAACTCGGCAATCGCTGCCGCACGTTGCTGAAGTCCCGGCAACTGCATGCCCAACTGCCGCATTTCTTCCTCCTTGATGCGAAATCCAGTAAGCGGCACCAAGGCCAGATGCGGCATGCGTTTCACCAATTCAGATTGCGTTGGCCTAACGATGGTCCAATCAATACTGCATTCATCCCTGCCAGCTTGTCTGGCAAAAGCCAAAGATTGATCCGCCAAATAAGTCGATATTTGATCAAACGGATTCACTGATCGGACAAGCTAACAGTTATCTAGTTGATTTTCGGTCATTTGTTCTCGCTGGTCAAACCTTGATTCCTATCAGGCAAGCCGGTTGGGAACCGAGCACTTGTACGTTCGACAGTGTTTTCTCGGTTAGAATCGAGCCGATATTTCCCGATTGAGGGCCACGATTGCGACGTAATGACGTGCCTAAATCGCAAAGAATTGCTAAAATCTGAGAAAAATCCCGATACACGAGGGCCGATTGGCAGATTCTGGTGTTACATGTTCTCGATTTGGATTAGAACTTGGCTGTATAACCGCACAACAGCGGGGCAATGGCCAGCCAAGACGTTTGGAACCTTGCCAAATAAAACTAGCGATCTCGGAGGAAGTCGATGCGTTCCGCAACCCTAACGTTCGTTGCCTGCTTGTTTCTTCCAGCGACTCTTTGCACGAGTGGTCTCGCCCTCGCACAAGATGAATCGGGGCCATCTGTCGGCACCGAACGACGGGCCGGTAACGACGAATCGGACGAAACTCGGCGTGAGCGGCTGCGGCGGCTCATGATTCGCCGTCTGTTGCAGCGGTTCGATGAAAACGGCGACGGAAAGCTTGACCGGGCGGAACGTGCCGTCGCACGTCATCGAATTCGAGAATTACTCAAACGGCATCGCGACCACATTCATCATCATCATGATAGCGGCCAGTCGTCGTCCGCCGATTCCGTTCGCGACCGGCGACAGCAGCAGCGTGACGATGATGACGGGTTGCTCCGCATTATCCATGCACTTGATATCAACCACGACGGCAAGATCGACGACCGGGAATCTCATGTCATTCGCGATGTACTTGGTTTGCCAAAACCGCCGCCGCACAATCCCAATCACGATGGCGGAAACGGAAATCATCACAACGGCAACAACCACAACGGCGGCAATGGTCATGGGGGACCGTTGCATGACAAGATGGAAGAATACCACGAACATCTGCACGATCGCTTTGACAAGAACGGCGATGGCCATCTTGACGAAGACGAGCGACAATCACTCCGCGACGCGATTGGTGACGCACTCAAAAACCAGCGCGACGGCGACCAACTGCCTCCAATTCTTCGCCCGTTCGACAAGAATCGCGACGGAGTCATCGATCGCGAAGAAGCGTCGCGAATTCCTGACGCCTTGAAAAACCTTCACCACCACTTTGATCACGGTCACGATGACGGAAAACACGGTCACGGACACGGCGACCACGGCAAAGGCGATCATGACAAAGGCGATCATGACAAAGGTGACCATGACAAAGGTGACCACGGCAAGGGCGACCATGACCATGGCAAAGGCGACCATGGCAAAGGCGACCATGACCATGGCAAAGGCGACCATGGCAAAGGCGACCATGGCAAAGGCGACCATGGCAAAGGCGACCACGACAAAGGCGACCACGACAAAGGCGACCATGGCAAAGGCGATCACGGCAAAGGCGATCACGGCAAGGACGATCACGGCAGAGGTGATCACGGCAAAGGTGATCACGGCAAAGGCCATGGCGGACCGTTGCATGACAAATTAGAAGACTACCACAAACAACTTCACGACCGCTTTGACAAGGACGGCGATGGCCGGCTTGATGACAGCGAGCGGCAAGCACTCCGCGACGCGATCCGCATCGCACTGCAAAACCAACGCGATGGCGAGGAACTGCCGCCCATTCTTCGTCCATTCGACAAGAATCGCGACGGAGTTATCGATCGCGAAGAAGCATCGCGAATTCCCACGATCATAAAAAACCTGCATCACCACTTTGACCATCATCATCAAGGGTCCGGCGACGGTGGCCGCGGTGGAAACGCTGACGACCAAGGCTCGAATAATACCGGTCGTGGCGACAGCGAGAACGGCGGCGGAAGAAGGCCCCGACGACCATTGCGGGGACGCGATCAAGAGCGTCGGCAACAATTGCTCAATCGGTTCGACCTCGATGGCGATGGCAGACTGAATGAGCTAGAACGTGAGAATATGCGGGAAAGTCTTCGCGACCGACGTGAAAACCGCCGTGATGATTTTCGCGAGCGTAGAAATCAGAAGAATGACGGATCTACCAATGGCAGAGGTCCGCGAGACAAACCGGCTGAAGACGGCCAACGTGGTCCACGGCCAGAAAAAGACGACCGTCCAAAATCGAACGATCCGGAACGCGATCTTCACGACGATTTTGACAAACCGGATAAGGACAACTTCCGGCCGGGCGACCGCGATGTGGATGTTGGCGATCTCGATTCACAGCATCGGCCCAATGATGAAAAAGATGGCGACCAGGATCGTGGTGACGGCGACCAGGACGGACACAACAATCATGAAGGCGACGACGATCGCGGTAAAGACCGGCCAGGACATGACCGTGACGATGAACACAAAGGACGGCCCCAACCTGATTTGAGTGACCTCGACGACGACCACAAGAAGCCCCACCCCGGCGATGAGAAGGACGGGGAAAGTGCGATAGAGTCCGGCGACATCTTGCCAACACCAAATTTCTAAAAGGTTCCAAGGATCGAATCGGAATTCGGGTCTGGATCACACGATGGTCCAGATCCGTTTTTTGTTGGAAGCACGGCCGTAGGATCCAGTTTGCCGGTGTCAAAAAAACGTACGGGGAATCTGCGTCACGAACGATCGGTTTTACCGCCGCCGACTGAAGACCGGTGGCAGACAGCGAGTCGGCTGCAGCCGACAGTCATTGATCGGCCAGTGCTACTTGACGGGAGTCTGAAAAACGCACGACCCCGCCCGATCACGATGCTCGTGAAAGCGTCGATGCTCAAGAATGCGGCACTGAGGAATCCAAGAAGAGTCTGTCGAGCCATGTGGCTGTTAGTACTTCTTGAATGCGAGGTTGCAGATTGAAGAACTGCAATCGTACTCCGCGCGACACAAGCCGATTCCGGGTCGACAAGATCGCGTTCAGTGCCGTCGTTCCAATGAGTGAGTCGTTGTAACTCCACAAGTTAGAACGCGTAGGCGTTGCATCATCGTCGAATTCATGACGATGGCCGCGGCGTGAGCCGCGATATGCAGAGAAGGAAAACCACCGAGCACCGGGATTTCGATTGCAGCCCGTTGTTCTAGCAATACGGCCTGGCGTGACCATTCGCCAAGCGCCGACGTCGTCGCCATCGTTGAAGTGACCGGCGTACTTTCAGCAGTTCGGCCATAATGCTCCCGGTGGCGCAGCCCAAAAACGTGGCCGTGCCCAAGATGAACACAACTGTTATGAGTTCAACCAAGAAAGTCTTATCGACCGTCAACTGAAATCCCTCAGTCGGATAGTGAGATTCATCGCTCTCACATCGGAGTTACGTCGGGGCCATCTTGTTTTGTCCGTGTGGGACCGCGAACAGAACGAAATTCGGTAACCAGACATTTCAAAATACCTGTGTGGCAGCCATCAGTGAACGAGACACAATTGGCCCATATCTCCACGCTAACGCCGCCATGGGACCAATTGCACGCAGAATTTTGCAGTTACAGCCAAATTCCTTGATTTTCACCACCACAATCAAAGAACGGTCGCTGAAGAGATGTCGCGCTTGTGAGCTGGCTCACGGATCGAACGCCGAGAAAAACCTAAAGTGACACAAGAATTCAACGTAGGAATTGTCGGCTGCGCGGGTGAAATCTGGATTCCAATAGCAGGAATTGCACTTTCTTCCGAGTTTCTCAAATGAAAGGAATCAGATGTTAGTTCTCAGCAGGAAGAATGGCGAAGAAATCGTGATTGACGATTGTATCCGAGTGAAAGTCCTCGAAGTGCGTGGACAACGTGTGCGTCTCGGAATTGTGGCGCCAGAGTTCGTTTCGATTTTTCGTGGAGAACTTGTTGGCTCACCATCCGAAGATTCGATCGATGTCGATCACTGCGTCGTCCAGCAAGCAACTCAGTCTCCCACTTCACCGACGGAATTGGAAAACGCCATGGCCGTCTTGCCATAGAGTTGCTTTTCGTATGGCGAATCGACCGGGTAACTTGAACCAAAGTCAGTCGGTGCCGGAAACCATCAGTCCGCGTTAGCGGCCATGCTCAAGCCGAGCGTCGTCATTGATGCGTGGTTGACGGCACCAATCCGTTGCTCTGCCAACCCACCACCACAATGTTCCGACAACGCCCCACGACAACGCGAAAAACAGCCATGCCGGCATGAAATTCGGTTTAGGGACGACACCGATAGCCGTACAAACCACGATCACGGCCAAGACTAACAACAAGAGATATCGCATCACTTCGTACACCCTCTTCAACGAAAGGTTGATCGACCATTGGGTCTCAACAAACGGTCGACACGAGTCAGTTCTTCTTACTTGGATGCTTCAATTTTGACACGATAACAATTGAACGGCCTCATCCACACTGTGAAGCGGCCTGAATCGGTTCGTAGGAATTCCATCTGTATTGGCCGGTTTGTCAGCACGGACTGACAGCAGTGCTACTGTTGGAAATTGAAACGGAATCAACTCGAAGCCGGTACCGTTGTTTCCAATAGTACGCGGTTGTAGGCCCGCGTGAGACTCTTGCTTGTATTTTCTGTACGTAAACGCGCCATGCCTGAAGTCTCCGTCATTCTGCCTGCGTTCAATGCCGCACACACGGTGGCACGAGCCGTGCGGTCCATTCTTGATCAAACTCTGCAAGACTTGGAATTGATCGTTGTGGACGACGGTTCCAACGACGAGACCGCGGCAGTGGTGAGGGCCATCCACGACCCGAGGTTGCGTCTGATCCAACAGCCTCACGCGCATGTGGCCGCCGCCGCCAACACGGCCACCGCGCATGCCACCGCGCATGCCACCGCGCCGTTAATCGCGCGCATGGATGCTGATGACTACGCTCATCCAAACCGGTTACAGCAACAGCGGGATCTGCTGTTGCGGCAAGACGCCGACGTTGTCGGCTGTCAGGTTCGCATCGTCAATGCTGCCGGCGATTCCGTTCGCACGATGAAGAATTACGAGCATTGGATCAACGAAGAGACGTTGGATGCTCAACAGATTATGGCGCTACGATTTGTCGAATTCCCGTTGGTAAATCCGACGATTTTGGCGCGACGCAGCTACTTTGGACTGAGGTTCCGAGACGGAGACTTTCCCGAAGACTACGACCTGCTGCTACGTGCCGCCGGCCGGGGCATGCGGCTGGCCAAGGTCGGCGAGATCTTACTCGATTGGACCGACTCGCCCGGACGGCTCACACGAACCGACGGACGGTACACTCCCGAAGCGTTCGATCGTTGCCGACGGGCTCACCTTCTGGCCGGCCCGCTTGCGGGCGTCGATCGGGTCGACCTCTGGGGTGTGGGACAGACGGGCAAGCCGTGGCTGCGTTGGCTGCAAGAACAGGGCATCACCGTGCGACGCGGATACGACGTGAGCCCCCGCAAACTCGGCGTCACGATCCACGGTGTCCCGGTCGCGCATCCCGATTCCATACCGGATGCCGACGGCACGCCGCTGATCATCGCAGTCGGAGCCGACGGAGCCCGCCAGTTGATCACGCCCCAGCTACTCGCACGCGGCTACGAAATCGCGGGAGACGCGTGGTTCGTGGCTTGACGCGAAACGGGAATTTTCCCGCGTTCCAATAAAAAATGCGCCGGCCGACGTTCTGCATTGACTGTAGCCGGAGTCGCAAGACTTCAGGGGTTTGAGGGGCTACCACAGCCCGAACTCTTGTGACACCGGCTACAAAAGGGGGTTCAATCGACCTATGGTGAACGCCGACCTATAACTTGTTCAGCATCTCGGCGACTTTGTCCTCGTACACTTTCTGCCATTCGGGCGCCAATAGACAATCGCTGTCTTCCTGTGCACCTCCGACATTCAACAGTTGTTCGGCGGTTGGTGAGTAGTAGATATAGCCGTTCGTGTAACCAGCGACAAAAGTCATATCGTAAGGAGACCGCTTCTTGATCCCCATGCCAATGCGGACGGTCAATTCTCCTGGAAATGTCGTCAAGACGAAATCTCCAATCCTGACGCTCATCAGTTCCACGTCAATTGTTCGTTTGCCGGCGCCGAATCCGCGTGCTTGGTGCTTTTTCAGCAGAGCTAAATTTGTATTGAGTCGCGTGAGTTGCTCCATTGTTTGGATGTTACGAATGTATCGCTGGATATTCCGGCGGTTCTCGGCGTCTAGCTTGTACAAATCGTCGCGGCCCAACGCTTTGTCGTGGAGATACTTGTGGGAATAGTACGACGGAAACTCGGCCGACAAATTGTATTTGACGATCAACGGCAGAAACGTCTTGAGGTTAAGACTGGTTCCTCGCAACGATCGCGCCAGCCGTGTTTGTTGGGATTCCATGTCGGCAATGCGTTGGACAAAATCAGCCCTTGGCAGTTCGATGGTCTCGTTCAAGATTCTTAGCCGGCCATCATCTTTCGTTTTCACCTTTCTGATCGCCCGCAATGTGCTAAGGCCGAGCATGTTCCCTAATGTCTCGGCATGACGCGGATGATTCACATCTTTGTAGTAAACTGGGTTGATGTCGCCGGCACACCCTTGCACGAAGATCGCGATCGCACCTTCACTCAAGTTGTCCTCGATCACCTGCGATGCGAAACCAGTGACGTCCGACGTATTGCCATTACCGTTGATTCCCTGGATGGGATGCATCGCAAAGTTGTAAACGACAGCCAGCGTTTGGCCGTTTTTCCGGTCGAATCGAAGCACGCCGATTTCTGGGTCGACCGGACCAACTTCGGCCACGTCTTCATCGGGCGGCATCGAGTAGGCGTGGCGAACGTCAATTTCCTTACCATTCTTCAGTTTCAGCCGGCGGTTCTCCATGACGCGATCTTCATGCCCCGTACCGACGCCAATTGTCACGGGAACCAACTTTTGTGCGGCTTTCTTAATGACTTGAAAAGTCCGTTCTTCCACGTCCGAGCACGGAACCCCATGGCAATGGCTGGTGTTGATCAAGACATTCGTCGGCTTGATCCCAAGTTCCTTTTCGATCCGTGAGCGGACGTTTCCAAGAAAATCATTCTTGATATGTCCGATCTCACCCAGTGAGACGACATCGAGTGTGATGATGGCCATCCTGTCCGTACCGTTTGTCAGCACGAGTGCTTTTGCAAACAAGTGGCCAGTCACCGGGCCGGCGTCTAGGTTGGAGATGTCGACCTTGGCAGCTCCCGCCTGAAGCTGAGCCGCATTCGCATTTCCGACCGCGAGCGATCCGATGGCTGCCCAAATTGAAAACAAAAGCACGCATGAAATTCTGTTTCGGAACGGAGTGTTGTTCATGCACGGCCGATGTAAATCGTGAAACGTTGTCTGCAAGGTTGCGTGGATCATGTTAGTTGCCCTGTTTCAAATGGTTTTGTGTTATTTCACCAGCAGCGTCATTGTCCGCCGAGCGGTCACTGGGAAAGCGGCTCGTCTTATTCATCAGCCGCTGGGCACTAGCCCACGGTTCTTGGAAACCGGACGCTAGCGCGTTCCGGCTAATTCGCCGTCGCCGTTTTCCGAACGCGTTTTGACTTCGGAAACGACTTCTTCGGAGTGGTGTTCTTTGTTGCCGTTTTCTTCTTTGGGTTTCCTCGATATCAAGCAATCGCGAGTTCCAATCGAAGTTACTTGTCAACGGCGATCGGAATTCTCATCCCCGGATCACCGAGCAACACCCACATTTCGGCGTGTTCGAGGCGTTGCTTTTCCAGCGGGACACGACCGCCGCTTCCGTCAGCCATGTCGTACAGCATAAATTCTCCCGGTGTGATTTTGCCTCTGGCAATTCCGTTCTGAATTGCCAGCCAATAGCCGCCGAGAAACTTGGGCGGCTCTTCAAGCATCAGGCACCGCAGGGCTCCGTCCAATGCCAATTGGCCATGAGCTGCATAGCTTTCTCCGAGAGCCCCGATGACGGACGCCGGTCCAAAGCGATTGCGAATGGCGACGATTCCGTGTCCTTCTCCGTCGAATCCCGAGATCTGACAACTGAAGCATCCGCACGACAAGAAGACACCGCTTGGTCCGTCTGTACGCAGATCCTGAAACACGCGACGCGATACGACTCGGCCGGCGCGTGAGTTGAGTCCTGCGGCGGAAGAGTGACCGGAATACACGGCGAAGTGCTGTCCCCACTTCAACAACCGCTTAACTTCCGTCGAAAAGTCTTTGGGATTCACCGACAGCTTCGAACCGTCGATATCCATCACGCACGTCACGTCCCAACGTGAATGCAGCCGCTTCAGCCGACTTTCGACGGCACTCTTCACGATGTTTCCGGCAAACGTCTTTTCGAAATCGTTTCGCCCACCCGGATGACCAACAAACAGGCTAACCCGGTTGTGTGTCGGTTGCATTGATTCAAAGGCCAGTACTTTGGCAATCATCAATTCGGCTTGAGCAGGCGTCCGTGCCGGCAGTCTGCCAACGGCCACCGTAACTCCGCCGTCCTTCTTGGGATTGCCAAATCCGTAATCCGTTGTCATTCCGGCCATCCTTCCCTGAGTACCTTTCAGCGACGAAACGACCGTTTGCTTTCCCTGCGTCTTCCAACTTCCCAGCAACAAAATGCAACTGGTCCCATCGAATTCCGTACAAAGTTGTGCCAACTTCGATTGCAGTGCCTCGGCCGATTTGTTGGCGGGATCAGCAATTTCATGTGTAACAACCTCGACCTGCCATCCTTGTCCACGGCGCTGTCGAATCAGCGGTGCCGCAATGTCCTTCAGTTGCGACGGCGTCACAAGAATCCACTGACTCGGCGAGCCGCCGGTATCTTCATCCTGGCCATTCGCGAGTGAATAATTCGAGATGCCGATCAAGACGACGCTCAGTACAACAACCCCCCACTGCCTGCGGTGGGCATTCGGCTCTTGTTCGTGTTTCTTCCGAGTCATGACGCAATTCCGTATTGGACCAGTTCTTAATCGATGCGTCCGCCGCATTCCAATGCAATCGCGACGCCCGGCCGGGTCACGCAACTCAAGTTGTACCACAACTCGGTTGCGTCTCAACCAGAAACATGATGCAAACTGACAGGTCTTCAATCGTCACCAGATTACGTTCAACGGATCGAACTTCACTGACCCGGTGATTGCAATTCCGATGCTGGCGATGATTGCGGCGACTCCCAGATACCGCAATGTTCCGGTACTCTTGAATGACAGAATCAGGGCGACAAAACAACCGGCGGCCGAATGGCCCAATAGCAACGCTCTTGTGAGTTCCGGTTGGATCGTTTCGACCGGATTATAAACGAAGTAAAGTCCGGCCGCCGCCACCGCGATATTGGCGAGTACCAAAAGCGCGAGCAAAACAGTTCCGACGGCGGGCACCGTGGCTCCGTGCCGTGCAATGTTTGTGGGGTCACCGCAAGTCCTGTCGGCACCGCCGTCATAACCGTTTTGACTTGGCATAATCTATCCAACTAGATCATCTTCCAACAGAGTGAGGTTATTCTGAACGCCGAGTATTGACGACATCAATTGATACACCAGCAGTTTGCCAAATTCGATTGACACCGATTCTTACACACTCCTAAAATTTGGATTGCTCTCTCCCTTAATGCCGTTTAGATTGTAAGGGATAGGCGCGCCGGCGTTTTGGCGGAAACATCAATCGGATTCACAGCCGCGAAGCATAGCGACTTACCCGCACAGGTGAATGCATGACGAAAATCGCGAAAGCGTTAGCCGTCCTCGTGACGTTTATTAGTTTGGCATTCATGGGATTCGCCGCCGTCAGCACGGCTGGCGGCACGAATTGGTATCGCGAACGAGACAAACTCGTCGAAGATTTCGCGTTTACCGCACCAGCCGACGGCAGTTCGAATTGGTCGGTCAAGGCACGGGACCCGAACGACGATTGGTCGAAATCGTCGAAGATTCTGGCCGATTTGGTCATCTCGGCCCAGAAGCACGTCAACGATCAAATCGAAGCGGAAATTGAGGAAGTCACGGAAGAAATCGGTGACGAGAATGCCGGGTTAGTCCACAGGAAAAACGAGGCCATCCGGCTCCAGGCGATCGACATCGAAGCGATCAAGAAACGGGGAAAAGAGCTGGAAGAAGAGATCGACGCGTTGGCTCAGCAAATCGACAAAACGTCGCAAGACGGCATTCAAGTCGCCCTCGACGCACAAAAAGTCCGGGACGAAGCCGCGCGGCGGCGCGAAGACGTGTTCCGGCTGCAA
>CAUZVF010000060.1:0-11632 GCA_963582955.1 Planctomycetota bacterium | reverse complement strand
CGCGAGGGTAACGCAAAGTTGCGATATGTTTCTCCGTGTGGTGACCGATACCACTGCACGCGAATGTTCGTGCGTGAAAACCCATCTTTGTCGCGCATCGTAACGCCATTCGGTAGAGGCACTTCCTTGCCTTTCAAAACGTCCTCGACTGCTTCGAATAGTTCCGTACTTCGGTAACAAGCCTGATGCATGAAGGCATCCGTGAAAGAACCAAACCGTGAGGCCGCGTCGCGACACACTTCAATCGACTGGCGGTCCCAGCACGCATGAACAACTCGCAGGCCATCGAGTTCCAACCACGGTGGCAACGTGCGAAACCAATCGACGAATTCGGCCAGTTCGCGGTCGTTCAGTTGCTTCAGAGTTTCGGAATGTTGATGGACGTTTTTCTCTTCGTGGCGGCGCAAGAATGTTCCCGGTTCGCGCGGATTGTTGGTACGGAACGCGATCGCATTGAATTCGTGGTTTCCCATCACGGCCAGAGCGGTCTCGTTGTCAATCATGGCCCTGACAAGATGCAGCACCTCTCGGATTTTTGGCCCTCGGTCAATAAAGTCGCCGACGAAAATGACTTGGCGATCGGGATGCCCGTAGCAACCTTCCGTTTGCTCGTAGCCGAGCCGTTCCAACAAATCCATAAGTTCATCGGCGTGGCCGTGAATATCGCCTATCAAATCATACATTGCGTCTCCTTGCGACTGGTTTGACAAACGGAATCGCGGTGTCGAGTATTTCGTCGCTGGCCCCAATCATAGGTAACCTCTTGCGGATCGAGAAACGATCGGACAATCAATGCGAATCGCAACATGGAACGTGAACGGCCTGCGTGCCGCCATCCGCAAGGGCTTTGCCGGCGCGATCGCTCGGATCAAACCCGACGTGCTGTTGCTGCAAGAGATCCGCGTCCAACCCGGCCAATTGCCGAACGAGTGGGTCTCGCCCGATGGATGGCACGTTCTTTGGCATCCGGCCGAGCGGAAAGGGTATTCCGGCACGGCAATTTGGTCACGATATCCGATGACGCTGCTGGGAACCGGGCTCGACAACGATGATCTCGAAGGCCGCGTGATCCGTGTCCGAATCCAAGGCTTCGAGCTGGCCAGCATTTACCTGCCGTCCGGTTCGTCGGGCGACGAACGGCAAAAAGTGAAAGAAGCATGGATGGCTAAGTTCCTGCCGTGGACGCGGCAATTCCTGGGGAAACGCACGCCCGTCATTCTCGGTGGCGATCTAAATATCGCTCATACGGAACAGGACATCTTCTACGCGAAATCGAACGCAAAGACGTCGGGGTTTCTCCCGCACGAGCGTGAATGGATCGGCGGGCTGTTCGATATTGGTTGGAACGATTTCATTCGCCAACACTTTGGCGATATTCAAGGCCCCTATTCATGGTGGTCGAATCGCGGGCAAGCGCGGGAACTCGATCGCGGCTGGCGGATCGATTATTTGCTGGGCAACGCGGCGGCCGCGAAGCGGTTTCAATCGGCATCGATCGACCGGCAGGGAGGTCTGACCGTTTCCGACCACGCCCCCGTTGTCATTGATTTGGAATCATGAACAGCCTATGGCATCAGCGCTGCAGCGCCGCGCGCTCGTACGGCATTTCGTGTTCGTAGACGCCGTCGCCGTTCAGATCTTCGCGGACAATGATCGCGTGGCGGTCCGAGTCGATTCGGAGTTCTCGGATTCCAACTCCGTCCGACAAGCGTTGAACCCAGGGACTCTTGTCTCTCGTGAGTTCGTCCCATAAGTCGCCCCGATGATGGCCTCGCGGCGCGGCCATGACGGCCGGCTTGGGTTCCTCGTGAATCTTGCGAACTCCCCAAAAGACGACCGAGCCCGCTGCCAGAGTCAACACAATCGGAATCCAATTCACTCCGGCCTCTACCGTGGGATCATCCTGCAAATCTCGGGGATCAACAATCTCGAACCGCGGCCTTTCCAAGTCGTAATCGGCATCGCTGGAGACTGGGTCCCGCCATGATCCGGTCTCGGTGGTTTCCAGCTCGTTTTCGCCGTATTCGTCATCAGCAATCATTCGCTGTAACATGTCGCGCGCGGATGCCAAATCTGCTTCGTGGACTAAAAGAGCAAAACGGGTTGACCAGAAACCGCTAATGGCATCGAAGTCCTCTTCCACCAACACTTGGCTTTCAATCCTCGATCGACTTGCCAATTCGTGAGCAAAATAGCCGGCCTCGGCCGCATTCGTAAATCGGGCGAGCTTGATCATACGCTCGTTCGCTTGGTGTCCGACGGACGTCACCTCGTCGACAGCGGCTTCACCGCAACGTGGACAGACCGAGGCATCCGCGGCAAGTGTGAAATTGCACTGGGAACATTGAATCATCGCAGCTCCTCAATTCTCATGCTGCCGATCAAAGCGGGATTCTTGAATTGCGGTTTGAGTGCCCATATTTGAATATACGAGATCGGCCATCGAAAAGGTAGATGTTTCTCTGACGACGTTTTTGTGCCATCATTTTCCAACGGAAACGTCACAAACATTGCAGCCAGAACTGGCGGCTTGCGAACAAGATGCGTCGATTACGACGGTGATTCCATGTCACGCGATTTTCAAATACCCGGTTAAAGCAACTTCTCCCGAGACGCTGCCAAGGCCAAGCGACGGCAATATGAAATGCCCCCCGCCATCAGCGGCTGATCTCGGAAACCGAGGCTCGTCGAGATACTTATTGACACCAGCTTGGACAAACGGTTGGACGGTATGGTGACGATTGACGAGTGCTTTGTCACAGCTAAGAATTAGGGTTGGCAGAATCAGCCGGTACGCGATTGCGTCCGGTTTTCACAGGGAGACTGTGGGCTAACGCCCAGCGGCTGATCCTAATGCCATGACAAAGCGCTAGCCTGAGTTCCACAGGAACAATCACCGGCAGTCGGTGGCGCTAGAGCCAATACTGCAAAGAAATGTTGATGCGCGGCGGGCCGAGATTCTCGCTCGCCAAATCGGTTCAAGGGAAAACCCATGAAAATCACCAACGTTGAAGTCATCCCGCTCACTGGTGGTACGGTCGACGGTGGTTGGCCGCAGGGGCATGAACCGGAAGAAGATTTGCACACGCTGGTGGAAGTCTCGACGGACGAGGGCATCACCGGGATCGGCAGTTGCTTTACATCCGGTACTCTGATCAACGGTGCGATGAAACTGCTGTGGCCGTTGTTGGAAGGAGAATCGGCGGTCGAGCCCGAACGCGTGACCGACACATTACGCGAATCGACATTCTGGCAGGGACGCGGTGGCTCGGTCGAGCATGCGATTAGCGGGATCGATATTGCTCTGTGGGACATCATGGGCAAAGCCTGCAAACAACCCGTTTCAAGATTGTTAGGCGGCAACTACCGCAATCGAATCAAGCCTTACGGTTCGATCTTGTTCGGCGAACCGGATGTATTGCCTGCGACTCTGCAAGCAACCGTTGACCGCGGGTTCAAGGCGATCAAGATGGGATGGCGTCCCTTCGGCCGCCGCGATCGCAAATTTGACGAGATGCTGATTCGAACGGCCCGCGAAACGGTGGGCGACAAAATCGAATTGATGGTTGATGCCGGAGGCAGCGAACAGTTTTGGCCGCACGGACTGAACTGGGCGCGCGAAACCGCCAAAATGCTGGCGGATTACGACATCGTTTGGTTCGAGGAAGCTCTGCCGCCCGACGACATCGACGGCTACATCGAATTGACGAAACAGTCACCCGTGCCGATCGCCACGGGAGAAGTCCTGACGCGGCGACAGTCGTTCATGCCCTGGCTGGAACGTCGCGCGGTTGACATCATTCAGCCCGATTGCACTAAGAACGGGGGTCTCAGCGAATCACGTCGCATCGCGCTGATGGCCTACGACCACAACATCCAAATGGTGTCACATGGTTGGAACACGGCCATCGGCCTGGCTGCCGACCTGCAATTGGCGGCCGCGCTGCCGATTGCCCGGTACGTTGAATATCTGACGCCGTGCGCCTATATCGAGGACCTAACGACCGAGCCGTTTGTGCTCGACGACGAAGGATTCCTTCAAATTCCCGACCGACCGGGACTGGGGTTTGAAGTTGATCATGACAAGCTGAAGAAATATCGATTGAGCGATTGACGTCAGCGTTCAACCCTCCCACTTTCATTTCTCGACAATGAAACTATTTCACGGATTCAACGATGCGTCGCCTGACGACGCGGCTGCCTATCGCGGCGGGTTCGTCACGATCGGCAATTTCGACGGTGTCCATCTGGGACATCAGAGTATGATCGCGCTATTGGTCCAACGGGCTCGTGAAGCGAATGTTCCGGCCGTCGTTTTGACATTCGAACCACATCCAATCAATTTGCTGCGTCCCGAACACACGCCGCCCAGTCTCAGCACTCTGGCACGAAAAATTGAACTGCTTTGCAAATGCGGCGTCGACTGCGTTATTGCTTATCCAACGGATATGGAATTGCTGAAACTTTCGCCTCATAAGTTCTTCGAGACAATCATTCGACAGAACTTGAGTGCTCGCGGGCTGGTCGAGGGGCCGAATTTCTTTTTTGGCCGCAACCGCGCCGGCAGCATCGACACGTTGAGGGATTTGTGTGAATCGACCGGGCTGACATTGGATATCGTTCCATCGATGTCGATTGGCGATCGAATGGTGTCGTCTAGCGTGATTCGGTCGTTGATTTCCGACGGAAAGATCGCTGAAGCCATCGAATTACTGGGACATCCTTATCAGGTGATCGGCGAAGTTGTCTCAGGCGCGGGACGGGGGCAAACAATTGGCTTTCCCACGGCAAATCTGTCGGGCATCGAAACGCTGCTCCCGCCAGACGGCGTTTATGCCGCGGTCTCGGTTGTGGACGGCCAACAGTTCCCCGCCGCAGTCAATCTCGGAGCCAACCCGACGTTTGGCGAAACTGCCAGAAAACTCGAGGTTCATCTGGTTGGATTCGACGATGACCTCTACGGCCAGACGTTGCATGTCGATTTCTTGGCCCGGTTGCGAGACACGAGTTCGTTTCCCAATGCGGACGCTTTGAAGCAACAGTTGCGTTTGGACATTGAAGAAGTCCAACAGGTTGCGGGTGCACAATCGGCGAATCCGGGCGAGTCGACATGCTAGCCAACCTTCATGACAGCCGTTAAACTGGCGGCGGGCACGCTTGAAAGTTTTCTCTACCGGCAAACAACACGTCGTGAAACAGGGATGCGTTGATGACGATTGACTGGACGCCGATCCGTGAAATCCTCGAATCGAACGAACGGTTCGTGCTTTCCAGCCATGTTCGGCCCGATGCCGATGCCATCGGGTCGGAATTGGGAATGGCCGCCATTCTGGAAGGCATGGGCAAAAACGTCCGCATCGTCAATCCGTCAGCCTTGCCCGCCAATTTGCAGTTCTTGGATCCCGAACGCAAGATTCTAAAAATTGGCGAAGGAATTTCGATCAACGATGCCGCCGATACCGACGTGCATATCATCTTGGATACCAGCGCCTGGGTGCAGTTGCTCGACATCGGCAAAGTGCTGAAAAAGTCGAAGGCCAGGCAGAAGATCGTTATCGATCATCACATGAGTTCCGACGATCTGGGCGCGGTCGAATTCAAGGACACGGCTTGCGAGGCGACAGGCTCGCTGATCTTTCAGCTTGTGGAATTCCTGGGTACCCAGATCAACCCCGCGTGTGCGACCGCCTTGTTTAGTGCGATTGCGACGGACACTGGCTGGTTCCGGTTTCCGTCGACGAAGAGTTCCACAATGCACATTATCGGTAAACTGATTGACTTAGGGGCACAGCCAAATTTAGTATATCAGCAGTTGTATGAGCAAAGTTCGTTAGCTCGTTTGCGACTACAAGGACGTATTTTGGGCGGGATGGAGACAGAATGCGACGGGCGGTTGGCCTACATTTGTGTCAAACAAGACGATTTCGCAAAAACAAATGCCGTCCAGGCCGACACGGAAGACCTGGTCAACGAATGTTTGACAATCACGGGAACCGAAGGCGCGTTTATCGCCATCGAGCAAAGAAACAATTCCGTTAAAGTGAGTTTTCGCAGCCGAACCGATTTGAATGTCGCCGCGATCGCCGAGAAATTTGGCGGCGGAGGCCATAAACAAGCCGCTGGAGCCGTCCTGCCCGGTCCTCTCGCAGACGCTCTGGCAACAATCCTCACTACTATGCGGGCGGCCATGAATGGGAAAGGCCCAGACGACGCCGCAACTTCTCCAAGTTAGCCGTTGAAGTGATTCATAAACCTTTGAGATGAGTGAGTCGCATGGGCCCCTGGCCCGTGAACGTCCTCGCCCCTGTCCCGTGAACGACCTTGCCAGGAGCGCCAGGAGCCCATGCTACTCCCGCGTTTTATTTCCTTGCCGCTGCCTTAAACTCCATCGCCCTCTGGTTCGAATTCGGTCACCAGCGACGTGTGATTGCGATTCGCGGACGATGGTTTTGGCACGTCCATATCCAATTGGGAGAGGACCAAAATGTCTGAACAAGAAGCAATCAACGAACAGCAGCCAATTGGCGCAGCAACCCGTCAAATATCAGATGGCGAACCGCGCCGTGGATTCATGATCAAATTTTGGGCTGCGGCGATTGGCGGATTGGTCGGACTGGTGCCATTCGTCACGGGTACGCTGTTCTTTCTCGATCCATTGCTTCGCAAACGCGATTCCGATGCTGAGGGTGCGGGTGCGGATTCGGAAAAACGGCCGAGCGCCGTGGAAAAGGACGAGGAAGGCTTTATCAAGATGACTATCACGGCCGACGATTTGCCCGACGATGGCACTCCGCAATCGTATCCGGTCAAGGACGACATCGTCGACGCGTGGAACAAATTTCTCGATCAAAAGATCGGGAGTGTCTGGTTGCGGAAAGGGTCTGATGGAAAAGTTCTGTGCCTCAGCACGATTTGCCCACACCTGGGATGCGCGGTCGAATTCAGAAACGCTGAGAAAAACTTCTTTTGTCCGTGCCACACCAGTGCGTTCGATCTGGAAGGCAGCAAGCTGAACCAGATTCCTCCGCGTGGAATGGATCCGCTGGAATTCAAGATCAAGAATGGCAACGAAATCTGGATCAAGTACGAGAAATTCCGTGCGGCTGAAAAGGAACAGATACCGGTATGATTGGCAAATTGCTCGATTGGTTCGATCACCGAACCGGCTTCAAAGAGATTCTGCACGATGCGCTTTACGAGCGAATCCCTGGCGGAGCCCGCTGGCGGTATGTCTGGGGCAGCACGTTGGTTTTTACGTTTTCCATTCAGGTTATTACGGGCATCTTTTTGTGGACGGCCTACAGCCCCAGCGGCCAAACGGCGTGGGAAAGCGTGTATTACATTCAGGAAATCATGTTCCTGGGCAACGTCGTGCGCGGCATTCACCACTACGCCGCGTCGATCATGATTGTCTTGCTCGCGATTCACTTGATTCAAGTGATCATCGACGGAGCTTACAAAGCGCCCCGCGAAGTCAACTTCTGGTTGGGGCTGATCCTGATGCAAATTGTACTCGGCCTGTCTTTAACTGGATATTTATTGCCTTGGGACCAGAAAGGTTACTACGCGACGCAGGTCTCGACGAAGATCATGGGTGCAACTCCCGTCATCGGCGCCCAACTTCAAGAGATCGTGCAAGGCGGCCCCGAATATGGGCATCACACGCTAACCCGGTTCTTTGCGATGCACGCTGGAATTCTGCCAGCCTCTCTGATCGTGTTTCTGGGTCTTCACATTTATGTGTTTCGCCGCCACGGCATTACTGTTCACGACCCTAATCTTGCTCCAGAGACGACGTTCTGGCCCGACCAAGTTTTGAAAGACGGTGTCGCCTGTCTCGGCGTGCTCGCCGTCGTTTTGTATCTGGCGATCTTCCACGGCGCCGAACTGAGTCCGCCGGCCGATCCGGCGGAACCATTCGCCGCCGCGCGACCGGAATGGTATTTCTGGTTTCTGTTCCGCTTCCTCAAGTTTGAAGCTGTCGAGCATTTTGGGGTGGCTTTCGGAGCCATTTATGTTCCCGGCGCATTGATGACGATTCTCGCGCTGATGCCCATCATCGCGATGTGGAAAGGCGGACACCGATTTAATGTGACTTTCACATGGGTGATGACGGCCGCCATTTTCTTGCTGACGGGTTTAACGTGGTACGAAGACAGCAATAATGTTGACCATCAGGCCGCTCTGGCCGAAGCGGCACGCGATGGCGAACGCGTCAAGGAATTGGCCAAACGCCCCTCGCGAATTCCCGTCGAAGGAGCGGTCAAGCTGTTGCAAACCGATTCCTTCACGCAAGGCCCCCGTTTGTTCGCCAAACATTGCTCAAGTTGCCATCGATTAAACGGCCACAACGGCCGCGGCCGATTACTACAGGAATCTGACCCTAAAGACGAAGACAAGAAATTCACATCATTGCCCTCAGCCGCCGACTTGGGCAATTTCGCGAGCCGTGAATGGATGCGTGCAGCCATTATCAACTATGCGAACCACTTCCGATTGATCCGTCACGCACCAGGGCACGCACAGACCGCGAAAAAAGAGGATGATGAAGGCAAAATGGTCGATGTCGAGCGTCTGGATCTCGATGCATCCGATATGGCAGGTCAGTCTGAAGAATATGCTGAGGCATTCGGAAAGCCTGCGAATGCCAAAGATTTGGACGCGTTGGTGGAATACCTTGTCTCTCAGACACGTCGCAAGAACTTAGAACTTGATGAAAAACTGGTGGAGCGAGGAAAACAAATTCTTGATACCGCAAAGCTTACTGATGGCACCGAGCTTTCAACTTCTTGCATCGGTTGCCATGTCGGCATCGGATCGAAATTCAAATTCGTCGATGAGGGTGATGGTACTCCTGATTTGGCCGAATACGGTTCTGGCGCGTGGCTGAAAGCCTTTGTCAGAAAACCACATAGCGATCAGTTCTACGGCGAAAAGAATCTGATGATCGGATTCGAAACGAAGATGACCGCCGAAGAACTCGATTTATTGGTTCGTTGGATGGTCGGCGACTATTATCAAACGCATGTCGAAGATTATGAGTCGCAATTGGAAGCAATCAAAAAGGCTGAAGAGGCCGGCAAGCCCCAGAAAACCAACCAGAAGCAGCAAAAACCAGACGAAGACGATGCCACCGCGAAGAACGATGACGCTCAACAAGCCGACGAAAAGAAAGCCGTGAACCCCGATGATCCTGACGCGGTGAAAGCACTCGAGGCGATCGCGACTGAACTGAAAACCGACGCCGATGGTTTTGTTATCGAAGTCAACTTCCGTGGCCAACAGATCAACGATTCCGATCTTGAGCACTTGGCGGGACTTCGGCGAGTGCGGTCGGTCTTGCTAAACGAAACAGCGATCACCGATGCCGCGTTACAGTCCGTCGGTCAGGCGACCACGCTGAGAAACGTCGATCTGCGAGGCTGCAAGGTTTCGAATGCCGCGATCGCTCATCTGGTTGGGTTGAAGAATCTTCGCGCGCTGCGTCTATCGGGGAAGAACGGTGCCAGCGTCGACGATGGGGCATTCGCTGATGTCGGAAAACTCACCAATCTCGTTGCGCTGGCTCTGGATGGGCTTTGGGTTGGCGAAGAGGGGCTGGCGAAACTCGGCGGACTGAACGATCTCGAAGAGCTCTACCTCGGTGGCACGCTGGTCAGCGACGAAGGACTTGCTGTGATTAGCCGATTTCCGAAGCTTAAGAAGTTGCGGATCTCGCAAACAACGACGACGAACGAAGGTCTGACACACATCGCGAAGTTGTCGAACCTCGAAGAACTCGATCTGAGCGAGAATAGCCAGATCACTGATGACGGACTGGCTCAATTATCGGGCTTGAGCAAACTGAAAAAGTTAAACCTGTGGCGCGTGGCCGTTTCGGATGCCGGAGTTGAGCATCTCAAGAGTTTGACCAACATTGCCTGGCTCAATTTAGACAACACGGGCCTGACCGACGCTGGGCTTGCTCATTTGAAAGGCATGAAAAAGCTGGCCTTCTTGCATCTCGGTTCAACATCCGTGTCGGATGCCGGCCTGCCTCATCTGGAGAATCTGAAGGCATTGAAGGATCTGAAAGTCACGCGGACAACCGTGACGGCCGAGGGCGTCGCGGCACTGAAAAAGAAATTGCCCGATACTACGATTCAACTGCGGTATCTCGAAGGGCCATAGCAGGCTGGCGAGAATTGCCGAAAGCCCCGTCGAGCTAGGCGTTAGCAAAGATGTCTTGTAATTCTTTGCCGATGTCCGCATCGCGTTCCGTGTTGCCTCGATCGAAACTCTTCAACCCGGCGACATAACTGCCCGAGGAACGGTCCTGGTCAACTCGGTCAATGAAGAAGAATTCTCGCGACTTGGTTTGAGACGAAGTTGTCGCGTGTAAGAACGGATACAGCGGATGGAGCTGTTGCGATTCGACTTCGATGTAGAGGTCGCCTTTTCGGACGTTTTGAGCCAACACTGATTGGTCGGTGTCGAACCCCGGATGATCGCCCATGCAGACCAATGACAGCACGTCGGATTCCTCGCCACGCCGTCGCGGGTTGACATCCTCGACAAGTAGAACGCGGTGGTCCTGAAGGAAGTGCAAGTACTCGTACGCCTCGGCAAGGTGATTTTCCACGTTTCCGGTGGCCTCAATGTACTCGGATTCGATCGACGGGCCCCGGTCGTGTTTGAAGTCGTTTTTGGCCCGGATCAAATCGCGGACGATTTTGCCGAAGCCCTTCTTGTCCTTGTTGACTTGAAGTCGTGCGAGTGCCTGTGACAACGCATCGGGATTGTCGCGTTTGCGCATCTGTTCGGTCGCATGAATTACCAGTGACAGCCAGTCGCCGGGTGAGATACCGCCTTGCCAAAGCGATAGCGCCGAGCCTTGGACTTTTTGATTCACCTGGCCGATTTCGTCGTCGTCCAAAAGTGAGGCGGCGATGCTGGCGACGAATGCCAACATATTTTCGGCGATCCGCAATTGCTCTTTGTAAAGTTCCGACGGCGTTGTGATGGCCGCTAACAGACGATAACCATACGCTAGTGGGTAGGGATAAAACGACGTGACGCTGGTGGATGTTGCAGTCAGCGCTCCGCCATCGATGATACCGCCAATGCCGACCGTCATGGTGTTAACATCAACCTCTTGCTCTGCGCTAGGAGCGACCAAGACAATCGAACGTCCGACAGTCAGCAGGGCCGGCAAACGCAAAACTCGGCTCTCGCCCTGTTCGATGTCGTCGCCTCCAGCCACTTTCACCGGGGCTCGACCACAATTTTCAATCTGGATTGTCCCGTCATTCAAGTTGTCGAGCTTCAAATGATTGCGTGATACAAAACGGTCGTCGATCGTGACGCAAACGCCGTCAGCCTGCGGATTGCGACCGAAATGGAGCGTCGATTCAGCATACGTGAACTCATCTTGTTGCTGATCATTCGTGATATTCACCTGCAACATTGATCAAATCCAACCATCAAGACCTCCTGGAATGCCCGATTTCCGATGAAGCCGGGCGAATGAATCGCTCCGATAGAGAGTAATCAACGCGTCATTTAGTTGGAGGCAAATATCGAGCAAAGTTCGTCTCCGATGTCGGAATCCTGTTCAGCGTGGCCGTTCTCGAAACTCTTCAGACCGGCGACG
>CAUZVF010000059.1:0-11712 GCA_963582955.1 Planctomycetota bacterium | reverse complement strand
CCGCAATCGCCCTTGGGAAAACGCATTGATGGCGTTCCTTTACGGCTTGGCTGTCGTTGCTGCTTGCAAGACCGTTGAGTCACTCGCTGTTCCGCTTTTCAAAAAGATCTTCGGTGATAGCCCTTAGCGCGGATTATTCGTAACCCGAAGCGTAAGCGAGGTAAACACCGTGATTCCTCGCTTACGTTTCGGGTTACGTTTCTGCGCGGAGTTTTGCGTAAGATGATCGCAAGGCGTTGTCGCAACAACACAATTTGCGGTGATGCGGAATCGTTCGTGAATAATCCGCGCTTGGCAAGCAAGCGACGTACACTTTTGTTGTGCGAACGGGCCGGGCCCACGTAGAATCTGGCGTTTGAGGAACTCTCGTTCAACTTGGGAAAAAACTCGAATTGTCCAACTTGAAATTGGCTGAAGTATTCTCTGATCCAATGTCGCGATACAATCGATTGCTTGTGCATCGTATGTATGAAACAATGAATCGGCGCGTCTTTGCAGTTCGACTTCAATTACCGTAGCCAAGGTGCCTCATGTCGACCGCTATTGCGATACAGTCTCCGCCGTTTGGACCCCGAGACGCCGGCATGGTATTGACGCCGGATGAATTCGAAGCTGCGGAATTCGAACGCGGTCCTCGTTACGAATTGATACACGGAGTGCTTGTCGTGACACCGTCTCCTTTGGAAGAAGAACGAGACTCCAACGAAGAACTTGGCCATTGGCTGAGGAATTATCAGGAAACGGAAGATGGCGAAGCGTTGGACCTCACTCTGCCCGAACACAGTCTGCGGACATCCGCCGGAATTCGGCGCTGCGACCGAGCGATCTGGGCTGGTCTCGGCAAATGTCCCAAAACACGCGGCCGGTTCGCACGGCGAGACGTTCCGGCCATCGTTGTCGAGTTTCCCTCATCGCGTCCGGCCGACATGCGGCGCGACTATGAAGAAAAGAAAATCGAATACCGCGATCTCGGCGTTGAAGAGTACTGGATCATCGACCGGTTCCGCCGCACAATGACAGTTTGTTCATGGCGAGGAAAACGCTGGATCAAACGAGTGCTTGCCGAGGATGTCGTCTACGAATCGAAACTCTTGCCGGGCTTTCAATTGGAATTGGCGCGGTTGTTTGCGATTTCCAATAAGTATCGCGACTAGAGGATTGTGTATAGCCGGCGCATTCAATTGATCGTGAATCGCCCGTATGCATTCCTCATTTTGGCGGTCTGGACGCTCGATTCGATTTCCGGGCGCAGTTGCTGCTTGGCCGACTCGGCGTGTTGTTCAGCGACTGCGATTTGCCCAATAAGTTCCTTTAGCAGACCCTGCACGCCGTTGATTCGTTCTTGCAATCGGTCGCTGGGCTACCGCCGGCAACGCTGCTCGGACAGCCAATTTCGCATTGCTCTGCACGCTAAATCCTTCCGACGAATATTGAATGGCACAATTCTGCCGAATCAACTCTCGAAAGTTGGCCGATGAAAGAGGTTGCGACGAATGTTAATGCAATCACACCACCGCGTATCAGCATGGCGGATTCTTTGAGCTATCCTTCACAACGGCTGGTCCTGACCGTCCGGCTTTGGTTTGTCCAATCTGAGGATTACCTCAATGTGGTTTGAAAAGAAGAGTTGCACTGTTTCGCTCAGCACGTGGGCGACATACTTCGCCCGACGGATGGAACACGTTGTCGTGCTGGGCTTGATTGTATCGAGTGTCTGCGTTGGCGTCGCGAGCGTCACAATCGCTGCAAAGCAACGAGTCTTCGGTTTCGCCAGTGTGGAGCGCCAGATTTTGGCAGCCGGTACGGATCACGATGTCGCAAGATCGCCTGCTGGATCGCACCAGCACACGGCATCCCACGGGACCGAAGCCCATTGGATCGATCCGGATGCCCCGCTAGCAGGCATGCTTGGTTGGTGTCTCGTTGGTGGCTTGAGTAGCGTGGCGTTCGCGTGTGGAGCGTTTTGTCTGGTTCGTCGTCTGACCGCGTGGTCTGGAGGGACACTTCTTCGTCGGAGCCGAGTGCATCGGGGTGAGCAGTCCATTGAAGAACTGATGCCGATTGTTGCATCTTTGCCCCCACATCTACTAACCCGCCTGCGCAGTAAGCGGCAAGAGATTCTCGATCTGTTAGCTGAAGAAAACGTGATTCTGCTCGAAGGCAAGATGAAGGTCAGTCACCTCATGACGCGGGACTTGATGGTGGTCTCACCGGAAACTGCCGTCGACGAGTTGAAGAGCCTGATGGAACAAAACACCGTGCGGCACCTGCTGGTCTGCGAGGACGATCACCAGCTTTTAGGGGTCATCAGCAATCGCGACCTTCTCAGTCGCTCCGGAACAACTGCGAACGAGGTAATGAACCCAAATCCCGTAACAGTTTCGTCCGAAAGACCGGTCGGTGTGGCAGTGACGTTATTCGTCCACAAGGGCTTTTCCTGCTTGCCGGTTGTTGACGAAGGAATACTGTGCGGGGTCATCACCACAACTGATTTGATTATGACGATGCAATGCACGCTCCAACTGTTACAGCAACTCGCTCAGGACTTGCAAAGGGATTCGTACGAGTCCGTTGCGTCCCACGAGCCAACGACGATCAGTGAGTTGTGTGAAACGACCTGCGAAGGTGACTAAACGATCTTAAGGCCAAATTCAGTCTCGTCGCGGATCAACCATCGGTTGCGCACGCGAGGCGTGATTGTTCTGGACGGTTCTTCGGACTTTCGGTGTCGATCTGTGCTTTCAGCGTTCCGAGCAAACAACCATCGGTTGCGCACGCGAGGCGTGATTGTTCTGGACGGTTCTTCGGACTTTCGATGTCGATCTGTGCTTTCAGCGTTCCGAGCAAACAACCATCGGTTGCGCAAGCGGCGCATTCATTTGTTCGTGAATTGTCGGTACGCATTCCTCATTTTGGTGCTCTGGACGCTCGATTCGATTTCCGGGCGCAGTCGCTGTTTGGCCGACTCGGCGTGTTGTTCGGCGACGGCGATTTGCCCCAGGAGTTCTTCCAGCAGACCTTGGATGCCGTTGATCCGTTCTTGCAATCGGTCACTGGGAACCAAGCGATGTGTCTGCCACTCTGTTTTCAAATTAGCGAGTTCGCTCTCGAGACGAGCGACATGATCGAGTTCGCGGTTGATTTCCTGAAGGGTGTCGTGCGTGTCAGTGCCGTCGCTGAAATCCGTGGGCAGGCCGCGGATCAGTTCCAGCGATCTGGCATAATGCGTGGATTGTGTTCCGTAGGAATCGAACAATTCAGCTTCAACTTCACTTGCCGCTGGCTTCATGGAATTGCTCCTGCATCGATTTGCGTGACTGTTTCAACCGTGCGACTAGCTGTTCGAGCTGTTGGCGTTGCTCGATGCGGTCCAGCCACCAACGGGCGTTGTCGGCTAGAATTTGCGAATGTTTCTGGCCCGCCACGACACGGTAGTACTGCTGGGCTTTCGAGCGGTTGTCCAACTTTCGGTGGCAACAGGCGATTTGGTATCGCAGCCAGACAGCGTCTTCGGAATTGGGGGATTTGGTCAGCAGCGCTTCGTAGATCTCCCGCGCCAGCGGAAACTCGCGGCTTCCAAACAAATTGTCAGCAAGTGCCAATCGATCGACGGGCTTTTTGGTGGCGGCGGGATTCGTCGTTGCCGGTTTCTCGGGATTCTCCAACGACGCGGAATCGGGTTCCGGTGTAACAGCATCGACAATCGTCGTTTGCGACTCGCCGCTCTGTTCTTTTCCCATTGAGATGTCGTTCTGAAGTTCTGCAAGCGGCGGGGGTGTCGCGGCAACGTCATCGGCTTGATTCTGTTTCAGTAAAGTCCTGAGTGCCTCGACTTGATTCCGCAGCGTGTTGACTCGACTGTTTCTGACCTCGCTGAGATGCCCGATCTCTTTGAGCAGATCGCGGATTCGGTTCGTGTCTGATGCGTCATCTTTGGCGGGAACGGGAAATAGCCTTGGAGCCCGCAGCGCCGGCGGATTCGAAAACTCCTTGCGGGCCGAGTGGAGCTGTTCCGCCACTTCTTCTCTCAATTCCGTAAGCGATTGAGCGTCGTTGGCCACACGGTCACGCAATAAAGGCGTTCGTTTGGCCGTCGCCGGCAGTGACGGTTTGTCGGAAGTTGTTTTGGTTTTCTCTGTCGGCGCCTCTTGTGCAAAACTAAGGAACGGCCGCCACGATGACGGCCACCAACACAATCAACTGCCGGCACTCAGCAAATCGCAAATCAAACATCAGTCAGACGCCTTTCTTTCGAGAGATGTCGGCGGCACGAGATTCGGTGTCATTCCTGCAAAGCAAACCGCGGCGTTGTGGAAATCGCCACGTTGTTCGTAAACCTGGCCCATCAATCTTAGGACGGTCGAAAGCTCGGTGTGGTTATTGACGATCCGCAAAAGATTTTGACAGTAGCGCAGGCAATCATCTTCTTTGTTTTGGGCGAACGCGACTTCCGCGAGTTTCTTTGTAGCGTTCGTGGCGACGTCTCGATTTTGGCTGAGTGCCAATTGAGCCAACAAGGGCTTTGCCTTTTCGACCTGCTCTTGGCGAACGTGATAATCCGCCAGTGCAAACGTAATCCGGTCACGGCTCATGGTTGGAAGCGAATCCTCCAGAGCAATTTCGCACAGACGCCGCGCTTCGTCGATCAGTTGCAATTGTTCGTACGTTTCCGCAACCAATAGGTACTCGCTTGCGGTGAAGAATTCGTCCGGACGAAGATTCGACAACGCCGAAACCAACGCCCGTCCCGCGATTCCAATACGCGATTGAGACTTTGCCGTTCGAAATCGTGCGAGTGCCGACAGAAACGCGGCCCGATCTCGATACGGAGGCCTGCGGACCGCGCTCCTGTTTTCCATCAGGACACCGTTTGCCACGATCGGCTGGTTCTTTTGCAGATAGGCCAACGAAAGGATCAGCGGCGCGGTTGACGACGTGTCACGGTCGGATGCCATCGCGATCGCCCGGCGGGCAAAACGAGTGCATTCCTGAAGCTGGCCTTCGTCGAGGGCCAATCCGGCCAAATGCACATAGGCAGCAGCCTCGATGCGATGTCCGTAACCGCTGTCGATGACCAGCAACAATGCTTCTTTGGCTTCTTTGACATCGCCGGTTTGCAGCAGAGACTTCGCCCGGTTGAAACTCGCCGATGCCTTCAGCCGCGACCGTGGATATTGACGCATGATTTGTTGATAGAGTTTTGCGGCCGCTTGAAATTCACCACGTCCAAAGGCAATGTTTCCCAATGCCAGATAAGCATGATCGGCGACGGGATTCTCGGGAAACGTCGAGACTGCTAGCTGGAGAGTCCGCCGTGCCAGGGCGACCTTCATGAGTTCGAGTTCACGCGGCGGCAACTCTTCGAGTAACCGAATGTGAAGCGCGCCTTCCTCGGATTGCCAAACGGCGTCCAGCGGGACGAGTAGTAAGTCAAGCAATCGGGACAGCGTCACTTGCGACATTGAAATCTCGGCGGTCCGCCCACGAAAAGCCAATTCGGCCGACGGTGACAACGTCACGGGCAGACCTGTTTCGACCGACAGCTTCTCAAACGTGTCATGAATTGAATTCCTGCCCATTTTCGCGGTCAGTTCAATTTCCTCCGGTGTGTGACCGCGTTTGTGATGAACGGTGATCGGGCCGTCGGAAACGTCTTCTTCCCGTGGTTCTGACACTTGTCCGAATAAGCCGAGTACATGCGACGCTTGGAATGGTGGTTTGGGAGCCACGACGGATTGACCGTCAATGAGCGGCCGTGATTGTTTTGACGCACAGTCGCGCGCGAAGGTGAATCCGAGCAGGTGAAGGGCGTCTTTGAAGACGTCGCTTTCCGTGCCGGGACGATGCGAATTCGAATTGATCAGCAATTCACATAAGAACGGTTTGGCGAGTGACTGGCGATCCGCCAGAATCCAAACGCGTGCTTGTCCCAGCAACGCACATTCATGCGTTCGAGTTTCCGCCGCCCGGCTGGCGAGAGTGCGATAATTGTCGAGAGCGTTTTCGAGATCGCCGAGTGATTCTTGGCAAACCGCAAGGCGATAGATGATGGGATTTCTGGCGATGCCGTCACACAGCGTGATGGCATTCTTAAATTGAATCACCGCGGCGGAGGCGTTTCCTTCAAGAAGGAGGGACTCACCGCGCATCAGCGTGCTCTCGAGCGATGTCGAGACCGAAAGTTCCACCGCGTCGCCGGTCTCGCTGGCGATTGAATCCGTCTTCGGTTCGGCCTCCGCGGCAGCCGGACTTGCTTCCTCCCAGCGGTTTTCTGCCGCGGCTTCCGTCATGTTCTGGCCGAAACGGACGGGTTGCGCTGGCGCTTCGGCATTTTCAGACGATGCACTTGGCAAGACTCGCGTCGCAAACAGTCCCACGCCAGCGCCAACACCGAAGCTCAGCGTGGCGAGTGCGATGCCCTTTTTCATTCCGGCCAACCGAGCGATCACGATATCTGCCTTTCCACCCAATCATTGTTGCTTGCGGATAACCGGAAAAGTCCCCCTGCCTTTCCGAGTCCCTATGATTCGGTGAATTGGATTCACCACGATTCTTTTCGCAACTGTCAAAACAGTGTTCTTAACGGCATTCGGTATAACCTATCGGCCACGAGTGATTCATGACTTGACTTTCAGATCGGGGGGCAAAAATTTTCACGGGCGTGCGATAACCCATAACGCTTCATCATGGATGTGAAGGGAGGATGACGTAATGGAAATCAACGGTTCCGTGAACAAACCACATTTCAAGATTGGCGGGGACGTAAGCCCGAACGACGCAGCAAGGACGACAGACAACACAATCGGGTCGGCTCCACACTTTCCGGCTAACAAGATTCCCAAGATTGCAGAACACGTTCCAGCTCGTGAACTCACACGACTTCAAGAGCAACTCAGCGAACTGGAAACTGTCCGGCAGGATCGAGTCAGTCAGATCAAGGAGAAGTTTGCGAGTGGCTTTTATTCCACTCCGGAAGCAGCCGAGCAAACGGCATCCGCGATTTTAAGTCGGTTTGGTCACGGTGGCGTTTCAGGAGGTGTACAAAGTTAGTAAACGGAACGCAGGATGGCGTTGCGAAAAATTGCCAAACGTGGCGAACATGTTGCCGGATTGCGTAACAACCGGCTCAAAACCAATGGAATTCACCTGCGAGCTAGTGAGAGCCCGGGACAATTCGGAAGCCAATCCTTTTGGAGGTAAAGACAAGTGAGTTTGACAATTGTAAACAACGTGTCATCTCTGACCGCTCAGAATAATCTGAATCGTTCATCCAATAATCTCAGTGCCTCACTCGAAAAACTGTCGAGTGGATTGAAGATTAATCGGGGAGCGGATGGCCCAGCGGCCTTGGTGATCTCTGAAAAACAACGTGCCCAGATTGCCGGTCTCAGTGCCGCGATCGAGAATTCGGAAAAGGCTGTATCTCTGGTTCAAACCGCCGAGGGCGCATTGGCCGAAATCAACAGCCTGCTCGTCAAGGTGCGAAGCCTGGCGATCGACTCGGCGAATACCGGTGTCAATGATGACGATGCATTGGCAGCCAACCAGGCGGAAATCGCCAACGCGCTTGATACGATCAATCGAATCGCCAACAACACACAATTCGGCCAGAAGAAGCTTTTGGATGGTTCGGCCGGACGTAGTGGAGTGACCACCGACTCGAACGTAACGTTTCTGACCGCATCAACCGATACAGCGGCCGGAACGTTCGCAGTCGCCGGTGTTGTTGCTGGAACGCGTGCCGAAGTGATTGCGACGAGTGCTCAGGCAGGCAACCTAACGGCCGATGAAACGATCACGGTCAACAATGTTGCGATTACGCTGAACTCTGGAATGAGCCGAACCGCGGTCCAGAGTCGAATCAACGAGTTCACAGGGCAAACCGGTGTTGTCGCCGAAGACGACAATGCGGTCGCCAACAGTACGCGGCTTCGTGCCGAAGCATTTGGTTCTTCAACCAGTGTTTCGGTCATCTCAAATCAATCTGGTGTGGGAAGTGCTGGATTCACGACGAGCCTTCAAACGGCGGTCGGAATAGACATCACTGGCACCATCGACGGTGTTGCGGCTTCTGGTTCAGGCAATGTCTTAACGGCCACGTCAGGATCGGCAGAAGGTGTTCAGCTTCAGTTCGCTGTCAGTAGTACAGATGCGGTGAACACAGTCGCCGGTGCACTCGGCAACGTATCAATTGCTGATAACTCGTTGACTTTCCAGATCGGAGCCAACCAGAACCAGACGGTCACGGTTTCGATTGACAAGCTGAATCCCACGGCTTTGGGACTCGGTGTTGCCAACAATCAGTTCAACACGTTAAACGACATCGATGTGACATCGGCTTCGAAGGCGCAAGATGCGATCGCCGTGATCGACAAAGCCATCAATGAAGTCACGACCACACGCGGGACATTGGGGGCCTTCCAGGCGAATACTCTGGAATCCACGGCCAACAACCTGCGTGCAACTTTGGAGAATACGGTGAACGCCGAATCGGTCATCCGCGATACGGACTTTGCAGCAGAGATTGCGAACTTCACCAAGCAGCAAGTGCTGGTACAAGCCGGCGTTTCCGTGTTGTCAAACGCAAATCAAACGCCGCAACTCGTCCTCTCACTCCTCGGGTAATCGCGACGTTGATTCCCAGCACGGCTGAATTCAGCCGTGTTGATAAGACTTTTGATCGCGAAACGTATGGATAGATTTGTGCTTCAGACAGAAGGGAGAGGCGTTCATTCGTCTCTCCCTCTGTTTTTTTACAACCAGCTCCCACCTTGGCATCAAAAGCGCTAACGGAACGGAAACCGGCAAATGCCAACAATCGACGGCCTGATTACCGGACTCGATACTTCAACGCTTGTCGAAGGGCTGGTGTCGGTCAGCCAACGGCAGATCGACCTGTTCGAGACGCGCAAGCAAACGGTCACGTCACAGCAGACGTCGTTCAAAGGCATCGAAGCCCGTTTGCTGAGCATCCGCAGTCAGGTTGGAACGCTCGCCAGAACCCGCAACAGCCCGTTCGATGCAAAGGCGGTTTCCGTCAGCGACGAAAACTTGATCTCGGCCGCCGCTTCCGACGATGCCGTTGTTGGTGTTTACAACGTGAAAGTGAACCAACTGGCAAGAGCCGAGCAAGTTGCGTCGCAGGGATTCGACGATGTCGATGCCGCAATCACTCAGGGCACACTGCAGATTCAACTCGGAAACGGAACGCAAACAACAATCACCGTCGACAGCACCAACAACACCTTGCAGGGACTGACGGACGCGATCAATAACTCGGGGGCGGAAGTTTCGGCAACCATTATCAACGATGGCTCCGCCACGAATCCCTACCGTCTTTTGCTGACGGGATCGAAAACCGGCGCCCAAAACGCGATCACCATCACCAACTCGCTGGCCGATTTGGGAAGCGGGCTGACGAAACCAGATTTTCAGACACAACTGCAGGCGGCGTCGGATGCGTCGATCAGTCTGGGTTCGGGAGCTGGTGCGTTGACGATTCTGAGCGATACGAACCAAATCGACGAAGCGATTGCCGGCGTGACCATTGATCTGCTGGCCGCCGATTCGACCAAGGAAATCACCGTCTCGGTCACGCGAGACACCAAGACCGCCAAGACAGCCATCACTGACTTCGTCGGCTCGTTCAATAACTTGATGGAGTACATCGACGATCAAATCCGTTTCGATGCCGAGAGCGGCACGGCGGGAGTCTTGCTGGGCAATCGCTCGGTCGTTTCGATCCAAGACAAGATTCGAACGGCACTGACGTCCGTGGTTCCCGGTCTCGATTCCAATAGCAACCGCATCTCGGCCATCGGAGTTTCCATCAGTTCGGCGGGCCGGCTCGTTGTGAATTCCGCCAAGCTGGACGACGCATTGGCAGGAAATGTGGAAGGCGTCGACGCCGATGATCTCAGGCGTTTGTTTTCGTTGGCCGGAAAAAGCGACAACGCCAACGTGCAATTCTCGGTCGGCAGCAATCGCACCAAGGCGACTCAGACCGGATACCAAGTTGACATCTCACAAGCTGCCGAGAGGGCAACGATCACCGCGACGAATTCGTTGGCCGGTTCGATTGTGATCGACGGCACGAACAATGGGTTCGTCTTGAAAGTCGACGGCAAAGAATCGGGGACGCTGACACTGAAAGCGGGAACCTATACCGCGTCACAACTTGCCGAACATGTCGAGTCAGTCGTTAACGCGTCCACGGAACTCGCGGTACGAAATATCGACGCTTCGGTGGTCAACAACAAACTGCAAATCACTTCCAACTCGTACGGCCTGTCGTCCGAAATCTCGGTCGTCAGCGGAACTTCGCTGAGCACGCTGGGATTTGCCGGCACCGAAAATGACAAAGGCGTTGACGTCGTCGGCAAGTTCGTTGTCAACGGAGTCACCGAAACGGCAAGAGGAACCGGCCGCCTGCTGGCCGGCGATTCCAAGAACGCGAACACCGCCGATTTGCGTTTGCGAGTCACTCTGACGCCGTCGCAAGTTCAAACGGGAACGGATGCCACCGTGACAGTGACCCGAGGCATCGCGTCGGTCATGGATCAGATTCTTTCCTCGATGCTCGACCCGATTTCAGGACGAATCAAAACAGTCAACGACGGATTCGACAGCAGGATTGAAGGAATCGATGAGAGTATCAAGCAATTCAACGAACGGTTGGAAGCGCAGAAGGAAGCGCTCATCGCACAGTTTATCGCGCTCGAATCGGCCGTCAGCAGTCTTCAAACCACGGGTGACTTCCTGGCGTCTCAGCTCACAAGTTTGACCAATCTGAACCGCAACCGCTGATCTTGAATTGAAACAGGTTGAACATGAGAAACGCGCTCAAGACGTACAACGACCAAAAGACCGTCGGTTGGACGCGAATCGGCATGTTGTTGTTGCTGTACAACGAAGTCATCGAACGGCTGACGAAATCGTTGGCTCTGATCGAAAACGGTGACACTGACGGGGCCGTTCCGCACATCGTTCGCGCCGAACGAATTGTGCTCGAACTATTAAACGGCCTGAATCTCGATTACGGAGAAATCCCGCAATTGCAGCAACGGCTATTGATCCACGTCATCGATTGCGTGCTGAGTCGCGAGCAACCCAAGATCGCGGCCGCTTTGCGAGTGCTCGGCACGTTGCGTGAGGGATTCGAAGGAATTGTCAACGAAGCCGTCGAGATGGAGGGCCGCGGCGAGATTCCCATTGTGGCCAACAACACGCACCTGCTGAATGCCACCGTCGGATACTAAAGAATTCAGACTCAATAGAAACAGACTTCACTCATGGATATTGCAACGATAATCGGATTGGTCCTCGGTATTGGATTGGTGGTCGGTTCGATCTTGATGGGCGGTGGCGGGCTGGGGCCGTTCATCAACATTCCTTCCATCATGATCACGGTCGGTGGTTCGTTTGCCGCGCTGTTGATCAACTTTCCTCTCAAGACCTGTATCGGTGTGATTGGCGTTGTCAAGAATTGCTTCATGACAAAGCTGCCAACCGCTCAGGAAGTGATCGACCGCTTCAAGGATTTGACGGATGTCGCTCGCAAAGACGGAATCCTCGCTCTCGAGAGCCGTCTGCCAGAGATCAAAGACAAGTTCATGAAACGTGGACTCGAAATGGTCATTGGCGGCACGACGAAAGAAGACATACAAGACGTCCTCGAAACGGAAGTTAGTTGGATCGACGAGCGGCATAAGA